>NZ_FMMP01000017.1 GCF_900095725.1 Cellulosilyticum sp. I15G10I2 | reverse complement strand
TCGCTGAGTTATCATTACATGCAAGGATTGTATAACCCCATCCTTTATCCTTCATAAGCTTTTCAACTTCTCCAAATACACCTGCCCAGTAACTGTTTTCAAGAGACTGGATTGTAATACCCACTCTAAATTGTGAGTCTTTGGTATCTGTTTGTGCTGGTGCAGCAGCATCTTGCTTCTGGGTTGCAGCTGGTTGAGTAGGCGCAACTGGATCTTTTGTAGTACAACCTGTTAATCCCATTACTGCCATTACCCCACTAAGTAATAAAGCCATAAATTTTCTTTTCATTTTCTTTCCTCCCAGTATGTAGTTTTTAAAATATAAATGTTATAAATAACGATAAAACTTCATCCCCCTTTTTTATTTATTGTGATAAATATATATCATTTATTGCTTATCATATGATTAATTGTGCACTTTTCCTTGATATTAATAAATGTTCTAATTTTACATTTACACTATTATTTTTTTATATAATTGATGATTAGTACTATTTTTTTATACATATTTTTTGCACTATAAAATATGTATAAAATCAGATACTACTTTTTATAATATATGACTACAAAAAACCCGCTAAACCTAGATTTTTCACTCTAGGTTTAGCGGGTTTCTTTTTGTAGCCTTTTTATGTTTACTACAAAGTATTTATTTTTATTCATAGATAATAGCAAGTGTCAAACGTACTTCAACACCAACTTTTAAAGGTATTAATTCAATTCCATATTCTTCTCCAAAATGTAATTTTATACGCTGTCTGATATTTTCTACGCCTATTCCTGTATGCATTTTAGTCGATGATTCAGTTTCCTTTTTCCGAAGTCCAACCCCATTGTCTACTACTTTTAGGATAAGTTTTTCATTTTCCTTATAACCTATTATCTTAATCTTAACATCATTATTAAATACATTCGAACCATGGTAAATCGAATTTTCTACTAATGGTTGTAAAATAAATTTCAATACCTTTAATTCCTTAACCGTTTCTATATCATACTCCATTTCGACCCTTTTTCCATATCGATAACTTTGTACAGAAATATAGTTTTTTATACAGTCAATTTCATCTTCTAAAGCCACAAAGGAATTCATATTCGAAATATTATATCTAAGAAGTTTTATTATAGCAATTACCATTTCACTTATTTTATCCTGCTTATTGATAACCGCCATCCATCGTATTGAGTCTAGTGTATTATACAAAAAATGAGGGTTTATTTGTGCTTGTAAGATTTGTAATTGAAATTCAGCTTTTTTCTTTTCATCTTCTACCATCTTATCAATAGACTCCCTGAGGCGATATCCGATATCATTAAATGTATTTGCTAGTTCACCTATCTCATCATCTGTTTCAGCTTGTATCGTTTTAAGATAATTAGCCTTTTCAAACTCAATGACAGATTTTCTTAATTTTAGAATCGGGTCAGTAATCGACTTTGACACAGCATAACTAGATATAATGCCGGCAACAATAAGTATTATTAATATGATAATATCTATTTGTATCGAGGAATAAATTAATTGGTAGATACCATCCATCTTAATAATTCGAATAATCTGCCAACCTGTATAGTTAACACTATTCGATACTAATATACTTCGTTTTCCAAATACTTTACGGTTTATAATCTGTGTATTATTATGAAGCAATTCTTTATTTTCTTCCAATATTGAATTAAAGTCTACATTATTTGGAAATATAAGTATTACTTTACCAAGTTCATCAACAATAGCTATTTTTTCATTTTGATATTCATAAGAGGATGACGCAAAGATTTCACTAATAAATTTACTATCCAGCTCTACAATAATACAACCTATTAGATTACCATATAAATCATTAACGCTATGAAATATTCTATAATTTCCGCTTGTAGAATCAACGAAATATTTATTGCTCAGAATATCAGTTGTGCTCAAATCCATACGTTTCAGTAATGCTTCATTTTTATTACTTAGTGACGCTCCTACTAAGGACCATTTTGATAGTTTTTCATCATATGAAAGAATGGCTACATCTGAATACATCTCCATTTTATCAATTAAAAAATATAAATTTTTGTATACCTGATTTGCTTCAATCTGATTCACTTTATTGTCTACTGAACTTTTTATAAGATTTAAAACGTCCTGGTCTAACGAAATAGCATACGCCATTTCATTGGCTTGCCTAAATATGTTTTCAATACTTTGCTTGGCTTTAATCGTCTTTTGTAATGAGTTTTCTAGCTTACTTTGAATGAGTTCATTTAGCATAACCGACGCCATTGCTGCAACCGAGACAAAAAGGGTTATAATAATAACAATTGCTACATGCAGAAAAATCCTTTTTTGGATTTTAGAGTGTTTTCTCTCCATCAAATCACTCATCCTTCTCAAATAATCTGGCGCGATATTCGCTACATGTTATCCCTGTAATTTCTTTAAATAATTTTCCAAAGTAATACTGGTTATCTATGCCTACATACATTGATACTTCATATACCTTCATATTCGTTGATTCAAGTAGATGCTTGGCTTCTTTAATGCGTAACATGTTCAAATATTTTGAATAGGTTATCCCAGTCTCTTTACGAATAAGATTACTTAAATAACTGGCATTTAACTCGCAATATTCAGCAACATCGTTTAAGGAAATATCTCGCCTATAGTTATTGTTAATAAATTCAAAAGCCTTATTAACATAAAATGGGTATTTTTCATTTTGATATTCACTAATCCCCATTGAATTTCGTACTTGAAGAAGATGATTATAAAGTTTGTTTAATGGATGATACTTAACTGTATAGTCATACTTAAGTTGTTGGCCTAGTATCTGTTCCAGGTTGTTTTTAATTTCATCCATAATTTTTACAATATTTTTAAACCCATCGTTTTCTGAGTCAAATACAATGATGCGCTTATTCATTCCAGGGATATTTAATAAATAGTATTCTGCTTTTAGTGATTCTAACGTTGATTCAATAATAACATTAACAGCTTTTTCATCCACTTTACTGTCTTTCATATTGTTTATGGATAACTCAAAGAAATAATAGCCGTCATTTATAAATTCCAATTGTTTAGCCTGTATCATATTGCTATTTAAACATTCAGTCATTAATCGTTTATTCTCTAAATACCTAGCTTTTTCATTATTATCTACATCAATATCATTAATATTCGATATTTGTCTTAATATTTTTTCAAAATGTTCGGTATCTAAATCTGACTTCAAAATATATTGACTTACCCCAAGCTCTATAGCTTTTTTTGCATATGCAAAATTTTCATGATGCGTTAGTATTATAATACAAATATCTTTATTGATATTCAAAAAAAACTTACTAAGCTCCAGCCCATCCATTTCAGGCATAGCTATATCCGTTATTAACAAGTCTATCTTGGAATCACTGAATTTTTCAATTGCTTCTTTGCCGTTGCGTGCTTCCCCTTCCACAACGAAACCATATTTTTCCCAATTAATTGACGTCCTTAGCCCCACACGCACCAACATTTCATCGTCTACGATTATTGCTTTTTTCATAACGCCTCCCATTTACGAACATTGTAACATTATTGATTATCAGTATATATATCGCCAATTGATAATTGTAATTGTTCCATTTGTTCAGAAATACCTGTACTTTCTCTCTGTATATATTTAATGGTTTTTGACCACAAATTTAATATGTCAATAATTTTATCATTCTTGCTAAGAAGGACTTTTGATCTAGGTATTGTTTCATCTAGTGTTTTTCTATACCCTGCATTTTTTTCTATAATATCCATGAATTTTTCTGACTCGATTACGGTCCTTCTCGCTGGAAGGACTAATTTATATTTCGTTGCAGCGGTAAACACAAAGTCCTCAGATGTAAAATAATTAATAAACGCCCAAGCTGCATCTTTCGAATGACTATCCCTATTCATCGAGAGCCCCCAACTCCATAAATTTGAAACAAATGGATCTCCTGCCTTAATTGTAGGAACAGTAGTCCACGCAATATTACCAGCTTCGTTAGATTCACCTTTCATGTTTTGATAATAGGCTACATTATCCATATCAAATAACATAGCTGCTCGTCCAGAACCGAAATCAGCACTCGCTACTCCCCATGTAGCTTCGTCTAACTCTGATGATGAACCTGCTTTAACAATCTTTAGCCACAATTCATTCATAGCAATACTACCTTTTTCTGTTAATCGCTCAGTTAAATCTAGATGCTTATTTTCAGGCAAAAGATAATTTGCATACATACTTATATACCCAGTATTTAACATAGCCCAGTCATCTCTGCCTCTTATAGCAAGCGCATATAATTTGTCATCCTTTAAATTCTTAATGTATTCACACACTTTCAATAATTCATCGTATGTCTTTGGAACTTCTATATTCAGCTCGTCAAATATTCTTTTATTATATGCTAAAACTGCCACTTCAAATCCCAGTGGAAGACCGTATGTTTTTATTGAATCACCTTGGCTATATCTATAAATCTCCAAAACATTGGGTAAAAAATCATCAATATTATAATTCTCTGTTTGATCTTTATAATATGGCGTCAAGTCTTCAAGCATATGTTCACTGCTTAATTCCCATATAAAATAAGGGCCGGTCATGATGACATCTGGTTCTCCATAACCACGTTCCAGCCGAGCTTTCATGATATTATAATAATTATCTTCGGGGACGATGTTATAAACCACATTGATCCCAGTTTTTTTTGAAAAAGCATCTAATTCACTTATAATGGCCTCGACATAAGGATGTTGACTCAAAAGAATAGTAATCTCTTTATTTGTACGAATCACTCTTTTGTTTTCAATATTGTTATATATCCATAAATATGAAAACAACAACACCGTAATTACAATCGTTATAACTATGATTCTCATCTTTATTCTCGCAAACACCTTCAAGATTTCACCAAGCCTCCCAAGTCATTTCATTATTAATGCGTTTATAAAATCATACCATAAATTTAGACCTTTTCATAGGACATTAAACTACAATATCTCCTCAAAGAAATAGTCTGCCATAGCACATGGTGTTTCGCCGAACTATCATTTACACCTTCTCAACGCCATGATAAGAAGCGGAAGATGTTCGCAAAAAAAGAACGCAGAAAACTGCGTCCTACGCTAAGCCTTATTATAGCTACGTTTTATTTAGTTAGCTTGATTACAGTCTCGATGTAAGATTTATTGTTACCTCTTTTCCCTTATAATTAAATTCCATAGAACTTAATGTTTTAGGATCTCCAATAACTCTAATTTTAAATTTTTCTTGATAAATAAAGTTGCCCATAGCATCTCCAAAAGTTAATGTTTTCTCATCATCTTTATAAATTAATTTAATCATTGAAAAATTATCTTCCTCATAGGAATAATTATCCCCATCGTCATTATATAGATCAAATTCTCCATCTGCTCCACTATAAATAATAATTTCAGATATTTCTCCTTGTTTTTCATCCGCATAAGCTAAAGATTCGGACATAGGAATAATAGAGCCTGCTTTAACAAAAAGCGGCATCGTTTCAAGTCCAGCTTCATAGTTTATGCTTTGCCCACCTTCATATAATTCCTGGGTCCAGAAATCATACCATTTAGTCCCTTTAGGTAAATATACTTCTCTTATCTTATTTGTATCCGAAATGGGCACGCTATTAGCCTCATAATACATCGGCTCTGTAACCGGGCAAACGAGCAGTGACTTGCCAAACATAAAGCTGTCACTCATTTCTCTTACTTTTTCATCTTGTGCAAAATCAAACATGAGACTTCGAAGCATCGTACCATGATTTTGATTCACCTGTGCTGCTATTGAATAAATATAGGGCATCAGCTGATAGCGCAATTTTATAAACTTAAGAATAGTATCATAAAAGATATCTCCTGGCTCTCCAAAGTGCCAAGGTTCCCTTGGTGTATCTGTGCCATGAGATCGAAACATTGGTAAAAAAGTTCCATACTGCAGCCATCTTACATAAAGCTCCCTATACCCCAAGTCATTTACTCCTTCATTATAATCTCCATCCCAAAACCATAAAGGATTGGTATTTGTATGATTATTACATCCTCTATTTTCCCATTTATCTTTTACAGTAAAAAATGCCCCGATGTCTAATGTCCAGTAAGGCATCCCACTCATTGAAAATTTAATGCCTTCTACGATTTGCTTTTTGAGGGTAGACCACTTCGCACAAATGTCTCCTGACCAGGCGATTGCTCCATATCTTTGACCTGATATATAGGATGAACGGGTAAGATTCGTCACACGTTTATTGCTATTTGTCTTACGCCAGTTTTCATAAATACCTTGAGAATGAAGAAGTCCATACGAATTAACCCGTGTCCAATCCATAGATTTTTGGGATTCTTCTACAATGAGTTGATAGCGTACTTCCTCAGGCCTTTTCGTCTCCCCGTTCCAATCTGGATCTGAAAAAGGCTCTGCATTATCACACCACCAGGCATCTGCTCCAGATGAAAACCATTCCTCTTTGCATTGTTTCCAATAGACAGCTCTTGCTTCTTCATCGTACGCATCGTAGACTGTCGTGTTTGGCAGCAGCAGTGCTTTCTCCCTAAATTCCTTGAGATTTTCTCCCCCCTCTGCCATATTGGGCCAGATTGAAACCATAAGTTTAATCTGCTCTTTATGAAGCTTGTCTATAAGCTCTTTAATATCTGGAAATCTCTTTTTATCCGTTCGTTTTTCTCCCCATAGTTTTTCTTCCCAAGTCAGCCAGTCTTGTACAATACAATCTATTGGAATACCAGCTTTTTTAAATTGTAGTGCTGTATTTAAAAGCTCTTCTGAAGAATGATAACGTTCTTTAGATTGAATATATCCATAAGTCCACCTTGGGAGCATAGGTGCTCTTCCTGTAAGTGTTCTTAATGATCTAATAATTTCTTCAAAGTTTTCTCCTGTAATAACGTAATAGGAGAGTTCATAAGTTGTATCGATGGAAAAAGTCATTTCCCCATCCTTACTCTCAAAGATCATGGCACTTTCTGTATCAATCAGTATTCCATAATTTCTGGAGGATAGCAAAAAAGGAATGGTTATCTTCATATTGGTCTGATAAAGATATTCTTTTTTTCCATTATAGTTATAGACGCCCTCTTCGTGTTGTCCTAGTCCATAAAGGGCCTCGTCTTCCATTACTTTAAACGTTAGTTTACCTTCATAGGCCTTCCCGGATGCTTCTCTTCGGGAATTTTCAATATAAGAAACCTCCCCATTAGCAGTTTGTTTCATTTTAATAATAGGTTCCCCATCAACAAAGTACTTGAAAACCTTTTTCCCTGTTAAACCATGTGCTATTTCCTCTAAAATAACTTCTCCTTCTTTATTTTTAAATGAAATTCCCCCATCTTTTGCTATATAATTATTCGTGGTTAAGCCACTTTGCGGCTTAAAGTCTTTTGAGATAAGCATGCTATAACTAGGCTCTTTCTCACTGTATGTATAGACAACTCTTGTGATGTATTCAGTAAGCTGCGTAATATGAACAAACATAGAAGAATCTTTGTTTTGAATAGTCATTTCACTGTCTCCTTTTAGAAATTATTTATATCATCGATTAGGATTTAATAGCATTATATTATCTATTCCCCTTAAATACTTGCACTATATGCATATATAATAGTATTATTTTAATATCACATAAGGAGGACAAGATTATAATGGATAATCTGAATTTCGAGAAACTAAAAGAACACAAGCAGCACGGTGAGAGTATGCTACCTATAGCACTTTACACTGTAATACACTATAAAGCTGGTCCTATCTTACCCTATCATTGGCATAATGAACTGGAATTCATTTATTTATCAGACGGAGAGGCAGTTTTTACCCTAGATAATGAAGTGCTTACCGTACAATCAGGGGAATGTATCTTTGTAAACGGCGGTCAGATTCATTCCGGTTTTTCAAAAACAGCTGATTGTACTTACCTTTCAGTCGTTTTTGACACTGAGCTCCTTACCCATTCTTTTGATGCCTGCCGTGAATATTTTGATGGCATCAAAAGGGGCAAATTTAAAATCTGTACACATTTTAAGTCTGAAGTCCCTTCTCAAAACCAAATTATTATAGAACTCAAAGCCATCATAGAGGAATTAACAACTAAAACTATAGGTTATGAATTTGCCCTTAAAAGTAAATTGTTTTTTATTTTTAGTACTTTATTTAGAGAAAACCTCTATACTTTGGCATCAGAAAGCCATAAAAGTCCTTTGCAAGCTAAAAAATATTATACACTCAGAAAAATAATGGGCTACATTTATCAAAATTATGACAAAAAAATAAAGCTTACAGACATTAGCGAGTCTGTAAACTTTACGCCACAATATCTTTGCAAATTCTTTAAAGAAATGACTGACACAAGTATTGCCTGCTATATCAATCACTACCGCATAGAAGCAGCAAGTACCCTCCTTAAAATCAGTACCCTCAGTATTACCGACATTGCACTTGAATGTGGCTTTGATAATCTAAGTTATTTTAATCGCGTCTTCAAAAAACAAATGGGATGTACGCCTACTATTTTTAGATCAAAGCATACTTCATACAAATAGAATGTTTCTTAGCTTTTTAGAATACAAGCAAAACCACTGAAATCTTGTACAGGGTCTATAACTAATACATTCTGAACTATTTTAACTGGACACTTTTCACCAAAAACGTTTTCTATCTCCCAATTTCCGCTTGGAAGTGTAATCTCTATACTTTGCTTCATCGTCTCTTTAAATCCATGACAAATTAATAAGCCCGTTTCTTGATCTTTACCTAAACGTAATACAGCTTGTGTACCCGCTGGATGACGGGTATTGTTTGACCTATTTCCATAAATAGTTGTCTTACCATATTTAATAACAGTTTTACAGGCTTCGTAAAATGCCATAGCTTCTTTCATAATCTGCCACTGCTCTTCATCCAAAGCTTCTGTATTCCCCGAAAGGCAAAAACGACCTAAAAAACAGAAGATAAACGGTAATACAGGGTTTGTTTCGTATATTCCGGGTTAATCACTGCCCATATTTGACTTTGGCGCGGCAGAATAAGGTTGTGTAAGCTTGCAGCGATATAAGGGATTTCATCACATTCATGGGCATCTGAAAAAGAACTCATAGCTGTTATATCCATCATACACGGCTCAAGCCTATGGCCTCCTGAAGCACAGTTTTCAATAATCAAATCAGGTATTTCTTCCCTGATCATCATAAAAAATCCTCTTACAGCCTGCATTTGCTGGCGCAATCCTTCTCCTAGACTCTCTGCGCCATCACAGCCTATCCCTATCGAACCATTATAGTCCACCTTGAGATACGCTATCTCATTTGCCTTAAGAAAATCTATGACTTTATTTTTTAAGTAAGCTATTGTTTCTAAATTTCTAAAGTCCCAAAAGCTCCTGTCACCACCTGTTACAATCAGCTCATTATTTCTTTTAAGGTGCATCTCATCATAAGCTTTTTCAAATACCTTTGCCCCTTTTGTAGTCACTTCAAATTCAAACCAAATCCCAAGCTTAAATCCTAATTTCCTAACTTCACGGGAAGTAGCAATAATACCTTCTGGAAATTTCTTATTGGAGTATTCCCAATCTCCATTACCGCCTTGCCCAAAGGAGTTTTCAAGCACATCTGTCCAACCTGCATCTATGGTGATGTACTTAACAGAGCTCCCTTGCATTCTTTTTGCTATAGCTATCATTTTCTCGTGAGTTGGATTTCCCCAAGTTGTACACCAATCATTAAACAAAATGGGTAAGTTTTTCTCTGATTGTGGCTGCTGATCCACATATTTACGATGTATTTCTGTTAAGTTATAACATAGCTCATCTATTGTTCCTTTTGCTGTACTAATGAAAGCCTTAGGTGCTTTAAAGCTCTCCCCAGGCTTTATATCCTTCCATAGTTACACTGGGGGCTACCGGTAAGGAAGCGTCGAAATCTTTATCTAATAGCTCCTGGACCTTTTCCTTTTGTGTATATACAAATGACCTATTTGTATGGTACTCTTCGGCTAGTTCTGAAACCTTATTGCCAACATTTGCTTTACATCCGAGTATAATTCTTACGTTTCGTGGGACATTATTTCTGTATGCCATGATGTCGTCCATCCTTTTTGCAGTTTTTTGACTATGATTTTATTTTTGTTTCATTCTTCGGGGAATGAGTAAAATTATAGTTACTTATAGGATGGCATTATGGCATTATTATTTTACATGAAAATCTTGGAGTCATGATGTTAGGTTAAATTGAACCACGCCAAAAGGTAATATTTATATGCAATATACTTTTGTCTCGTAAGCCTTCAGCTTAATATTCCCAGACATTTTTTTTTCAGTATCCACATCAGTCATTTCACTTTTGAGTGTTATTTCTACTGTCTCATGTGAAAAATTCAATACAAAATAATAAGTCTTTCCCCCTTTTTCACGCACACCCAACTCACACGCATACGGAAGCTGGATTACATCTGCAAAGGGTGTTAAGATACCCGCATATTCTAAAAACATCTTTGTATTTTCTCTAGTAAATGTTCCTCCAAAATAGAGCACTTTGCCTTTGCCATAAGTATTTTCTATCAGCGCTGGTTTACCATCATAATAATTACCAATATACCTTCCAAGAACCTTAGCCTGATCACCCGTAACTTCTAAGATATCATTAAATATCGGTGCTTCTATTTTGGTTCCATTCCAATCTACATACATGGTCTCGTCATTTGGGCCCACAAAAGTGAAATCTGATACTGTTGCGCCTACTAGTTCTGCTGCTAGTCCTGGCAGCTTTGTCATCGGACATTTACCAGTCTCATCTTTTTGACCTGTACGACATCCCATTATTAATATGCCACCTTGTTCTACATACGCTTTGAGCAGTGTCATTCGTTCCTCTGATAAAATAAGCGCATGAGGATAGATTAGCACTGGATACTTTGTTAACTCTTCCAACTCACTATCTTTTTGGATATATAGGTAATCAACAGGCGTATGTGTTAATTGGGACGCAATGAAAATCTCCTCATTACTAACTAAATCCACCCGACTATGCCATCTGTCTAATTGCGCATCCCAGATATTACTATAATCCTTAAGTAATCCAAACGCCGCCTTATATATTGCGCCTGTCATAGGCTCTAGTTTCTTCACACGTTCATTAATCGCCTTTACTTCAGCTAACTTACGATTGTCACAATTATCATAATCCAGAATGCCGTGCCAATAGATTTCAGTTCCCATGGTACATGTTCGCCAACGGAAAAAGCTGACATAATCTGCGCCGTGAGCTATACTCTGCATTGACCAAAGGGCCATCTGTCCCGGTTTAGGTGAAGGCGATTCCATACGGGTATTCCATCCATTAGCACCGGATTGTTGCTCCATAATACCAAAATGCGGACAAATAGAGCGCACTTCATTTAAGTTATCACTCCATTTACGATCATTTAATTGGGTATTTTTTTTCGGATCTTCTATTAGGCAATAAGCAAAATTAGGATATGAATCATAGGTGTACACATCCAAACATTCCTTTACCATGCGATGATTATCTAAATTTGAGTATTTGCCATTGGTTGTGATATAAACGCCTTTTCTTATATATTTTCGCAAAATGTCACTTTGCATTCTACAAAAGCGAATGGCACTCTCTGATATAAATCTTGTATAATCCAGCACCTCATGGGGATTTGTGGAATCGCTAACCGTTGTTCTAGGAACGTATACTTCGTCCCATGCTGTATAGGTTTGATTCCAAAATGTAGTTCCCCATGCCATATTTAGTGCATCTAATGTAACGTATTTCTCTTTCAGAAACTCACGAAAAGCAATCGTATCGCTCTCAGAATAGAATACATCGACTTCACAATTAATCTCATTATCAATCTGCCATCCTACAATATTTGGATGTTGACCGTAATGCTCCCCTAACTTTTCCACAATAATCTTTGATAATTCTTGGTATTTAGGTGAATTATAATTATAGTGTCTTCTTGCACCATGCTTAAGTGACACTTCATCAATCGTACGATTGAGTACTTCTGGATATTTTTTTGTTAACCATGCTGGTGGTGTGGCCGTAGGTGTGCCAAATATAACTTGCATTCCCATCTCTTTTGCAACGTCCATAAAACGATCGAAAAATTCGAAAGTAAATTCACCTTCTGTTCGTTCGAACTTACTCCAAGCAAATTCTGCAATACGAACCGTCTTAATTCCCACCTTAAGCATACGTTCCAGATCTGTCTTCCATAAACTTCTATCCCAATGTTCTGGGTAATAACAAACTCCAAGAGATAATGTTTCCCATTGAAAATTCTGTTGACTATTCATGTTTTTTCTCCTTTTCTCTACTTATTAGATCACTCTATTCCCACTTATCAGCTCTTTTCATGGCTCCGTTCTAATGGGATGTCAAAATTAACTGTTACTCCTTGATTTTTTTTACTCTCAATATAAAAATGCCTTCTTTTGCGTATATTAACTGCAATCTGCGATACACATTCTTCAGACCGATGGCTTTATTTTCATTACTCGATTTAAATTGATCATAAAAATTAGCAATTTCTTCATCTGTCATGCCTATTCCATCATCTTTAATACAAAAGCATAACATACTAGCCCTAATCCAAATCTGCACCTGCAAATGTCCTGCGTCAACCTTTGGCTGTAATCCATGAATAATCGCATTTTCAATCACCGGCTGCAAAAGAAAATTAGGCATACTATATTTTAATGCCTCTTCCTCAATTATATTTTGCTACAGAGATTCTCTGCCTCTATCTCCTTCATTTCAAATCCTGGGCCGCTCCAGCTTACCTTAAGCATGCCTTTCAGTCTGAAGCTTGTATAAAGTACCTTTATTGGATAGTAACCTGATTTCAGTTCAATTTTCCTTTCGACGGCTTTTATTTCATGAGGCTCGTCGTTATCAACACATAATTTATTTCCAATATACAATACACTACCGTTGGCACTCTCAATCCTGAACGCATAAGTACCAGTATGCGGAACTTTAATATATCCTGTGTAAGAAATTGAATACCCAATAGGCGCCTGAACGGGTTGGAGGCTGAAGGTCTTAATTATACCTGTCTCTATGGGTTTTACCGAAAATATGGATTCAATTAATGCTGCAGATTGAATACCTCCCGAATAATTTGTGTAATTCACTCCTGGCATTAATTCCGCAGGGTCTATATAATAGGGATCAGGCCCTATTTGCACGGTATCATTCACTTCGGCAACTTCTTCGGGTATATCAGAAAGGTATAATCCAAAGTTGCATATCATCGGATTGTCCCAGCTTCTCAGGATATTCAGCCTGACCTTACCGGCGGTAACAGCTTCAAACCGCTTTATGTTTTTATAGCCGATGGTTTTATGATGAACCAATTCCTTCCATGAATCTCCAACCCAGGCATCAAAGCTCCATCCTGCAACTCTTTGACCTTCTCGTATATATTCCTGTATAAGCACATTATCAAATGTCCTTGCCTCTTCCAGATCAAATATGATGGAAGCATTGCTGCTATTGATATTCCATTCTCCGTCTGTAGTCCAGTATGTCATTTTGTCATTATCCAGAATAGCGTTCGCCTTATGACCGGGTGCTTCCGATGTTGCATTAATGGCTGCCCCAAGTGCCAGGTTGGTGCTGAAGGTGTCCTTTATAAAGGCTTTCAATTGCATCAGTCGATGTATCTGATCCTCAGTAATCAATCCCCTGTCATCCGGGCTGATATTTAATAGAAGAACACCGTTGTTTCCAATTGAGTTGTAGTAAACATTAATGAGATCCGAAAGACTTCTAGTAAATGAAGTCTCGCCATTCCAGAACCATTGGTTCAAAGCAACGGTATTTACTTCCAGTGGATACCAGACAGCGCCTACTGCATCCTGATAATATTTTTCTTCACCTAAATCAGGCAATGTAGCATTTTCAGCTATTTCCCTATCAAACACTGGCTGTACGGACCATTCATCCTTCCGGCTCTGACCACCCTCGTTTCCGACCCAGCGCACAGCCTTCCCGCTCCATTCAAGTTTGGCTTTGCCCGACTTAATTTCTTTCCATTTTTCATCTGTCGCAAAAAAATACGGATCATACAATCTAATAACTGCGCCCGGTTGAACCGACTCAATATAGTCATACCAAGTATCAGGCTTATAGGAAGCTACTGCCTTCCAAATTTCATAATCAGCGCAAGCTCCATCAAACCAAACTTCATCAACCACGCCATAATGCGTCAGCAATTCTTTCAGTTGTGCAAGAAAGTATTTGTTGTATGCTTCAGTATTCCAAAGCCCTCTGTCTCTCTGATTCATATCCCACGGAGAAAGATAGACTCCAACCCCTATATTATTGGCGTCACAGCCTTTACGAAACAAATCGACAACATCCTTTTTCACGGGTGAATTTACTACTGAATGATCTGTCGTTTCGGTTAACCACTGGCAAAATCCATCATGATGCTTCATCGTAAAAATCGCCATTTTCATACCTGCATCTGCACATACCCTTGCCCATTGCGCTGGGTCTAAATCAGTTGGTGCATAAATTGCCGGGTTTTCCTGCCCGGTTCCCCACTGTCTTCCGCTAAAAGTATTGGGTCCGAAGTGTATATAAGCGATATACTCCTTTTCCATCCACTCAAGCTGCGCCTTGCTAGGTTTGACATGAGCGGCTTTCCTAAGTTTATCTTCTATGGTATCTTCTGGAGAAAATGTTACTACCCATGGATTTTCATTTGAATTATTATTTATAACATGTTTCCCATTAGTAATGATATCATCAATTGTTTTTGAATGATTTTTATGCTTAAAATCCATTTTGCTGTCTCCTCTTATAATACAAGGATCTCTTCCCTCGTTTTACATTCACTTATTAATTTTACAATTAAGATTTTACTCTCTTTGGAGATTTATCGTTACTTCTTTTCCTTTGTATGTAAATTCTATAGAATTTGATGTTCTATACTTTCCGATTACTTTTATTTTAAAGCTTTCTTGATACTGAAATTTTCCTACTGCCTCTCCAAATGTTATTGTTTTTTTAGTATCTTTGTAACTTAATTTAATCATTGAAAAATTGTCTTCCTCATAGGAATAATTATCCCCATCGTCATTATATAGATCAAATTCTCCATCTGCTCCACTGTAAATAATAATCTCTGATATTTCTCCTTTTTTCTCATCCGCATAGGTTAAAGGCTCTGACATAGGAATAATAGAACCTGCTTTAACAAAGAGCGGTATCATTTCAAGTGTAACTTCACATTTTAAGGTTTGTCCACCTTTATGTAATGTATGCGTCCAGAAATCATACCAGTCAGTACCTTTAGGTAAATAAACATTTCTTGTCTTATCCGCATCCAAGAGTGGTACACTATTAGCTTCATAATACATTGGCTCTGTAACTGGACAAACGAGCAGTGCCTTACCAAACATAAAGCTGTCACTGAGTTCTTTTACTTTTTCATCTCCTGCAAAGTCAAACATTAAACTGCGAAGCATAGTGGTATGATTTTGATTAACCTGTGCTGCCATTGAATAGATATAAGGAAGTAATTGGTAACGCAATTTTATAAATCGAAGAATTGTATCATAGAAGATATCTCCTGGTTTTCCAAAGTACCAAGGCTCCCTCGGTGTATCTGTGCCATGAGAGCGGAACATCGGTAAAAAGGTACCGTATTGAAGCCATCTTACATAAAGCTCTCTATACCCTAAGTCATTTACTCCCTCATTATAATCACCATCCCAAAACCATATCGGACTAGTGTTAGTACTGCTATTGCATCCTCTATTCTCCCATTTGTCTTTTACGGTAAAGAATGCACCTATATCTAATGTCCAATAAGGCATACCACTCATTGAAAATTTAATCCCCTCGACTATTTGCTTTTGAAGAGTAGACCACTTCGCACAAATGTCTCCTGACCAAGCAATTGCTCCGTATCTTTGACCTGATATATAGGATGAGCGGGTAAGATTCGTCACACGTTTATTACTATTTGTCTTACGCCAGTTTTCATAAATGCCTTGAGAATGAAGAAGTCCATATGAATTAAGGCGTGTCCAATCCATAGCTTTTTTAGATTCCTCTACGATTAGCTGATAACGTACCTCCTCTGGCCTTTTAGTTTCTCCGTTCCAGTCTGGATCTGAAAAAGGTTCTGCGTTGTCACACCACCATGCATCTGCGCCTGATGCAAACCACTCTTCTTCACATTGTTCCCAATAAACAGCCCTTCCTTCTTCACTATAGGCATCATAAACCGTTGTACTCGGAAGCAGCAGTTTCTTCTCTTTAAGTTCCTTGAGGTTTTCTCCGCCCTCTGCCATATTGGGCCAAATGGAAACCATGAGTTTCACATGCTCCGCGTGGAGCTCGCTTATAAGTCCTTTAAGATCTGGAAACCTTTTTTTATCTACTCGTTTTTCACCCCATAAGCTTCCTTTCCAAGTCAACCAGTCCTGCACAATACAATCTATTGGGATATCATATTTTTTAAACTGTGCCACTGTCTCTAAAATATCTTCTGAGGAATGATAACGTTCCTTGGATTGAATATACCCATAAGCCCATCTTGGCAGCATAGGTGCTTTTCCCGTAAGTATTCTTAAAGTTTTAATAATTTCTTCAAAGTTTTCTCCTGTAATGACATAATAGGAAATTTCATGGGTCGTATCAAGCGTAAACTCTATTTTTCCTTTTTTACTATCGTAAATCATGGCACTTTCTGTATCAATCAGTATTCCATAATTTTGGGAGGAAAGTAAAAAAGGAATGGCTATCTTCATATTGGTCTGATAAAGATATTCTTTCTTGCCATTATAGTTATAGACTCCCTCCTCATGCTGACCTAAGCCATAGAGCCCCTCATCTTCAGTTACAGCAAAAGATAGTTTTCCCTCATAGGCCTTACCGGTAAATTCTTGCTTGGCATTTTCTATATAAGATACTTCACCATTGGCAGTTTTTTTTGTTTTGACAATGGGCTCTCCATCTACAAAATACTTAAAGATTGGCTTTTCCGTTAAAATATGCTCTATTTCTTCTAAAATAACTTCTCCTTTTTTATTTTTAAATGAAATATGCCCATCTTTTGCTATATAATTATCAGTTGTTAAATTACCTTGAGGCTTAAAGTCTTCCGAAATAAGGATACTATAATTTGGCTCTTTCTCACTGCAAGTATAGACAACTCTTGTGATATTTTCAGTTAGCGGTATAATATGGACAAACATAGAAGAAGCTTTATTTTGAACAATCATTTCAATCTCTCCTCTTAGAATTTATTTTTATTATCATTCAGTATCTAATAGTATTATATTATCTATTTTTTATAAATACTTGCACTATATATACTTATAATAGTATTATTTTAATATAATGTGAGGAGGCTGAATGTTATTATGGATGATTTGAATTTTGAAAAACTAAAAGAACACAAGCAGCATGGAGAAAATATGCTTCCTATCGCGCTTTATACTGTAACTCATTATGAAACAGGTCAAATTTTACCCTATCATTGGCATAATGAACTGGAATTCATTTACTTGTCAAATGGTGAGGCAGTTTTTACCATTGATAACGAAGTGTTTACCGTGCAAGCTGGAGAATGTATCTTTGTAAACGGTGGGCAGATTCACTCTGGTTTTTCGAAAACCACTGATTGTGCTTATTTTTCAGTAGTTTTTAATACAGAACTGCTTACCCATTCTTTTGATGCCTGCCGTGAATATTTTGACGGTATCAAAATGGGCAAATTAAAAATCTGTACACATTTTAAGTCTGTAGCCCCTTCTCAAAACAAAATTATTTGTGAAATCAAAGTTATTATAGAAGAATTAACAGCTAAAAATATAGGCTATGAATTAGCCCTCAAAAGTAAATTATTATCTATTTTTAATATTTTATTTAGAGAAAATCTCTATACCTTGATGTCAGAAAATCATAACAGTCCTTTGCAATCTAAAAAATATCATACACTCAAAAAAATAATGGGCTATATTTATCAAAATTATGACAAAAAAATAAAGCTTACAGATATTGGCGCGTCTGTAAGCTTTACGCCTCAATACCTTTGCAAATTCTTTAAAGAAATGACTGATACAAGCATTGCCGTCTATATCAATCACTACCGTATAGAAGCAGCAAGTGCACTCCTCAAGACCAGCACCCTCAGTATTACCGATATAGCACTTGAATGTGGCTTTGATAATCTCAGTTATTTTAATAGAGTCTTCAAAAAACAAATGGAATGTACACCTACTGTTTTTAGGTTAAGGCATACGTTATATAAATAGGACGTTTTATTCTAGTATTATATTTAACTGTTATACTGCTGGGTATCATTCTAGATTATCTAAGATTTTTCATAGTATATAATAGGAATTTTTATTAAACATAAAAAATCCTAAAAATATTTCCCTTTCTGTAAGCTTGTGAAAGCTAAGGGAGATAATCTATTTAAACTTCTAATCTATTTTAATTTTAAACACTACCAGACATCACTTTTAACTGTACTGGTCAGAATGTTCAGTCCATTCGCATCACGGCTCCATTTTGGTTCTTCATCAACCGGCTGTAAACATAGGAATAAAATTTTTATACCCAAAGTACTTATGAGGGCCGTACTTTTCAATATGATGCTCAAATTCTTTACTTCCTTATATATACATATCCCTGGAATACCATTCACTATCAAAAGCCTGCATACTGTAAACTCCCCAGTGTATAAATATTCCAAACTTAGTATTACGATACCATTTAGGTGTCTGATAGTTACCTAGAGAATCCCAATTATCTGTAAATAGCCCTCTGTCTACAACTTCTTGA
Source organism: Cellulosilyticum sp. I15G10I2 (assembly GCF_900095725.1). Taxonomy (NCBI): domain Bacteria; kingdom Bacillati; phylum Bacillota; class Clostridia; order Lachnospirales; family Cellulosilyticaceae; genus Cellulosilyticum; species Cellulosilyticum sp. I15G10I2. The sequence continues at coordinate 135,968 of NZ_FMMP01000017.1, read as the reverse complement.
ATTTCTTTTAAATATTCTTCCTTTCTCATCATTAACCTCCCCAAATAATTAGTTCATTATAATAAACCTATGTTCTAATAATTAATCTGAATTATAGTTGATAAATTTAGTAATTAAAATAGATATAGATATCTGCCTTTATTTATTCCGTATTCTTTTTATCCAAATATTAGATGCTTTATCTGCCCTACTTCAAGGCTTCATTGGAAAGTATAGCAAAAAACAGAGTTCTAAGAGAGTGATAAAATCTATAATCTCTTAGAACTCTGTTTAAATTCTATCCCTTAAAATTCAATAAACAAAACTATTCAATACTAAGTGCTACTTCTTTCGTAGCAGCATTAAATTCTACTTTCATTCCTAAGATTCTAGCTATATGTGCTATTGGAAGAACTGTTCTGCCGTCTTTAATCTGTGGCGCTACATCTATTTCTACTTTCACACCATTTACAACCGCATATAATTGACCAACTACAAGGTTAATTTCTTTATCAGCTGTTTTGATTAAGATGGCTTTATTTTTAGCATCCCATATAATATTTTTGCTATCTACATTAAGTAGCGTAGCTATATCTCTTATCCCTGCCATTGTACGACCATTTTCAATATATGGTTTTACAGATAATGTAAGTTTTTCTCCAGCTCTAGATGCTAGACCACTAGTTAATGAGATTGCAACTGATGTTGGTGTTGGTGTTGGTACTGGTGTTGGTACTGGTGTTGGTACTGGTGTTGGTGTTGGTTTTGTGGTACTTCCTCCACCTCCATTTCCACCTTGACTTTGTCTTGAAGTAGTGACTGATTTTGAAGGTCCGTTTGTACTCCAGTTACCTGCTGCATCTCCTGCCTCAACTCTAAATGTATAGGCAGTATCCTGTGTTAATCCTGTTACATGATAACTTAGTACATTTCCTGCTACTGTCGCTAGTAAATCTGTTCCTTTGTATATCTTGTAGCCAGTTACGTCTGTATTATCCTGTGCTGCTGTCCATGTTAATGTAAGTCCTGTTGTTGATACACCAGATGCTGCCAAGTCACTTCCCTGCGGCCATGTTGGTGTAATTGTGTCCTCTGCTGGCGTTGTGTGCTCTTCTAATGTTGTAATTGTTATTGCTGGTCCAGTTGTGGTCCAGTTACCTGCTGCATCTCCTGCATTAATCATAAATGTATAATCAGTATCTTGTATTAATCCTGTAACATTATAATTTAATACATTTCCAGCAACTGTTGTTAGTATATCTGTTCCTTTGTATATCTTGTAGCCGTTTACTCCTGTATCATCCTGTGCTGCCGTCCATGTTAATGTAAGTCCTGTTGTTGATACATCTGATGCTGCCAGCTCACTTCCCTGCGGCCATGCGGGCGCAGTTGTGTCCTCTGTTGGCGTTGTGTGATCTTCTAATGTTGTAATGGTTATTGCAGGTCCCGTTGTGGTCCAGTTACCTACCGCATCTCCTGCCTCAACTAAAAATGTATAAGCAGTATCTGGTATTAACCCTGAAACATGATAACTTAATACGTTTCCATCCACTGATGTTAGTATATCTGTTTCTTTATATATCCTATAATCAGTTACTCCTGTATCATCCTGTGCTGCTGTCCATGTTAATGTAAGGCCTGTGCTTGATACATTGGATGCTGTCAGAGTACTTTCCTGTGGCCATGTTGGTGCAGTTGTGTCCTCTGTAACCTTTGCTATGACAATTTTGTAAGTCAGCTCTACTTCGCCATCCTCGGAAGTTACGACAACGTATAAAGAATTCTGACCCACATTCAGCGGGTAGGTAACGCTGTCGCCTGTTACGGTGGCATTTTCGTTTTCCGCTATCGCGGAAATTGTAATAGTATCTACATCCGAACCCACTTCCGCGGTATAGTTGAATACGTCGGGTGAGAAGTTCGGGGTTAATGTGCCAGAGCTTACACTCAGGCTTTTTAATGTCGCGTCGTCGGAGCCAACCGGCGCTTTTTTGGAATACTTATCAGCCATAAACACCTGTATCGACATTATTTCCGCCGGGGACAGTGCGCGGTCGTAAACAAGGACTTCCGCTAATTGGCCCTTAAAAGGCGCCGGGTTGGAAGCTGAGACTGTTCCGCCAATGTTTAAATCGGTCAGGTTCCTCATTATCGGCGTGTTCTTGTCTGTAGCAGTACTCTTTTGTATGCCATTTTCATAAAGTATATGCGTACCGGCGTCAAATACAAACGCGTCCGTTACCAACGCGGTGGGCTTCGTGCGCAAAAAGCTTGACGACTGCGATGTGGCGTTGTTCGCGGTTATGCCGCTTCCCAAACGCATATTAACCTTTGTTGCCCCGGGGCCGAAGTATGTGCCGCCCCAACCTCCGGATTCACCCATCCAAACCGCCGACCCTTGGTCGCCGTTAGAATTCGGTTCGCTTTCCGGCAAGGCCACAGTTATAACCGTTAATCCCAGTTTGTTGTTATAATCTTTAAAAGCGGTACTTTTCAGGGAAATAGGTCCAGCAATCGCCGTTCCGTCAAAGTTTACGTACTTATAACCCTTATCGCTGTCGGTCATAAGTTTAGGCTGGAAATTCACCGCGCTAGGAGTGAAAGCCGCGCTTGCGGTAGCTCCCGTTGTCACCTGGTTTACCCAGGAGGTAACCACGCCATCGCTATCGGCGGTAACTCCCTTGTCCGCCATCAGCCATAAATCCAAACCTTCTTGAGGAACACCGGAGAGCACTTTCGTGACCTTTATTTTATAGGTGTTCGTTATCCCCGACACCGTGTCGGTAACAATAACCTGTAGTTCAGTGTCGGTGCCGGTCAAGTTTTGCGAACCGTCACCCGTAACGGTTGTTCCCGCCATGCCCGTCGCGATAATTTCAACCGCGCTTGTGTCTACGTCAACGGAAACGGTATATTCCTTAATTTTCGGGTTAAATTCCGGTATGAGTTTCCCCGGATTTATGGACAAATCCGCAAGTTTCGGCTTTACGCCGATCAATGCCAGCTCGCCCCATTCCGCGGAGGAATTATACCCGTTAGCTACCGGGTCGCTCCACGTAGTTTGCCCAGTACGGTTACCTTCGGGAGTCGTGGCATCGTTAATCTGCACATCAAAACCGATGACTTGCCCGTCGGAAAAACCACCGCTCCTTGACGGTATAGATAAAAAGATACTATATCCTGTTTCAGTCAGCATCTTGCTGGAGGTTACCCCGTCATGGCTAGTTTTAGCTGCATAAGCTCCGCCTCCGGGTACGGTTACGCGGTATTGATTGCCTTGAGTACCATTGTAACTTCCTTTGAAGTTCATCTCGCTCAGGTAAACTTCTACGGAGTCCTGCAGATATGCGGCACTGTTAGCGAAGTTAATATCGTCATCCGTAACATCCACGCGGACATATAGTTTATCATCGCCCCAAAGAAGTTTGGCTTCGCCTATCGCGGGCTCCCTGCCGACTTTCGTATTTTGGGCTACCTTGTTTACTTCAAGCTTAGTCGCATTGTCCCACGCCTCATTAGTCCACAAATTGGTGTCATCGAATTTAATCTGGTCGACAATCTCCCTGACTCCGTCTAGAACCGTAACACGCGCGTCGGAAGAGGAATCGGACGATCCTATTTTCGCCACATGCAGCGCGTATACGCCCGGAGTAATGGGAGCTTTGATTGTTGTTGACGAGCCTGCGGCCCAGCCGCGGGTCGGCCAATCTTTTTGGATGTCCGGCAGGGAACTGTCTCCGCTTCCGGCAATCCACAGGTCAACGTCATCGTTTAATCCTATGTCGTTTAGCTTTATTTCCGCGCCAGACCCAACGGAAATATGCTTGGTAAGCAATTTGTTGGCGTCCGTAACATAGGTGGTGAAAGTATAATTAAACGTTTCTTGTGTTTGCTTGTTTCTTAATGATAACGTCCAAGTTCCTTTCGTTCCGATTACATGGGAGTCTTTAATGGTTTTGCCGTTCAGCCTTAAGTTATCATAATATTCTTCGTCTATCTCAAGTACTAACGGGTTAACAGCGGATACTTTATATTCTTCCCCGTCCTTAATATTTAAGTGGACGGAAATAGGCCTTCCGGAAATAACTATATCAAACTGGGATACTTCCACAGTCTCATTCGCCCGCCTGATATACATGGTATATGTACCCTCATTCAACGGTATATCCATGGACTTGGCATTCCCGGCCGACTTTGTCATAGTTTCGCCTTCAACAAAGGTGGTCGTACCCCGCGGCGCTATCCAAACCTCGTCCGTGTCACTCAACAGACCCCTGCGGTGATGCTGCATACCCGGCCTGTACTGCACGCGTGACGCCAATTCGTAGTCCACCGCCGACAGAACCGATTCCTGTACCATCCAAACATACTCGTCCGTAAGACCGGAGTTCAGCACTACGTCGTGGCCCATCTGCGGCCATGTTCTATCCGGAATGACAGTTAAATCGAGAGTGGTTCTGGGGGCTTCCGTGCCGAACAGGTTTGGTCTGTCAGAAAAGCCCTGATATACATTCATATCGCTTTTTCTGGCAAAATCGTTGAACTCGTATACGCTTCTGCTTATTTGCTGTATAACGTTCCCCGTAAAATTAATGAATCTGCTTCCTTCATCCGGATGAAAGCCGTTCACCCAGCCGGTAGTATGCTTACCTTCGCGCGACCCGTTCAAGAAATTGTAATTCATTTCGGAAGAATCGATCCAGCCTTCCTTGCCCTGTGTTGAAAGGGTGTAAATACCGCCGGCATCGTCCACATTATTAACGTAATTTTCCATGCGGTTGTAGCTCGCCTTGTTGTTAAAGGATGTGTTGGTAGGTTTTCCGGGCAATTGTGACCCGGAACTTCCGTCGAAGTTCCACCAACCCCATCCTATCATTAGAGGGCTACAAGGTACGTCGAAGAAGAAGTTGTTCAAAACCTGAAGGTTTTGGGTAAAGAAAGCCATAAAGTTGTTGTTGGCAAAGAACATATAACCGACTCTGTAAAAATAATTATTTGTAACGAAAATATTTTTTGGGACAGATTCCGTTCCGAATGCAAATTTTTCCTTGTCTATGCCCGCCCTTAAGCCGGTGCCGCCTACCACAAGATCGGGGGTGTCGTTCTCAAAAAGGTGATGAGGATGCCCCACTGCAATACCGGCATGGCCCACGCGGTTAATGGAATTGCCTGTAACCTCGCATTCCGAAACATCGTTTTCCAAATGGATGCCGTTGGCGCCCGTAAAGCTGATCGAGCCGTCCAAAAAGCGTATATTTTTCGCTTTGTTAACGGTTATCGCGGAGGGAACGACATCATAGGAACGGTACATATCGTTGTGCCAGTTGCCGTTTGCCATAGCGATCATCATGGTGCCGGTCTGAACTGTGGAATAACCGTAGGATTCTCCCATTTTATACAGATTCCAGTCGGCGTAGTTGAACGCAAGACCGCTGAAGGTTAATTTTCTCACATAATTGTCAGTGCCTGTTTCGCCAGTTATGTCAACCATATGGACAAGTTGCGGGATTATTACCTCCGCGGACTCCATGCTTTCGCCTGCAAGCGGGATGTAGTAAAGGGTACTATTGGCTTGATCAAAATAGAAGTCCCCAGCTTTTCCCAAATGCTCAAATACGTTGTAGATTACATGGGTGTTGGTACGGCTGTAGGAGGTTCCCCAATCCATGGTCTGTGCCAAAGCGTTATAGGGCATTTGTAAATGCGCAATGGTGCGGGTGGCGTCTGCGGGGTCAACCTCAGTTTTTGCCACGCAAGCTAAAGGCCATACCCATTTCGCGCTTACCTTCGCGCTGAATTCTATGTTCTGCGCGTTTCGTGTGTTCGGAGGCAAATCGATTGCACGTAATTTTGTTCCTCCGATAACATTCAAGCGGTTCATCCATATCCAAGGCTGGTTACGAATGATATGGGCGGTTTCGTTTGTAGCGTGTTCTCCGGCTACATAAAATTCCTCGTGCTTGTATTGCGCTTCTCCCGTGGCGTAAAAGCTGTACCTTGGGATGTTGTCGGTATTGTTGACAGGAGTTACGCCAGTCTTTACCGTCATGTTGGCGCGTTCGCCGTTAACATAGATAGCGCGCAATTTCGCATCGCGGTTCAAGGTGGTTTTGTAGGCCGTCAAACCTCCGGTAAGCCAGGTCACATCATTAGCAGTCTCCCAAGTACCCGTAAGCTTCTTGCCGCCGCTGATTACGGGTTTTGCGCCAGGGGCCGCCTGGTAGTAAATCGTGCAGTTTTCGTTGCCGGAATCCTGCGGGCCGAATTTAACGGTTTCGGTCATCTCATAAAAACCGTCGGCGAATTCCACTACTATATCTCCTGTTTTTGGCAGGGAGCGAACCGCTTCTTTTGCCCGCTTAAGGCTTTTGAACGGATTTTGCTTCGAACCGTTTCCGGTTGTGTCATCTCCGTTCGGAGATACGTAAATGTCGGGAGACTTAGTGCTGCGGTGAGCGTCGCCCACCATCGTTTCTCTTTTCAGCTTCGCCAAATCATTCACTTCCGCCAGTGCCAATATCTCCGGCTCCGTCGCGAAAGCTGCTGTGGGGAACATTGTTAATAGCATTATTACTGCCATTAAGAAGCTCCCACCTCTTTTTAACCTTTTTTTCATTTGGTTACCCCTTTCTAATTACAATATTTTTATGTTTAAAATCCATTTTGCTGTCTCCTCTTATAATACAAGGTATCTCTTCCCTCCTTTTACATCCATTTTTTATCACGCTTTTAATATCAACCCTTCACTGCTCCTGAGGTCATCCCTGCAACTATGTATTTTTGTCCTAGAAGATAAACTATAATAACAGGTAAACTTGTAAGAACAATATCTGCAGATACGAGGTTCCAGTCTTTAAAGTACATTCCAAAGAAATTATACACTGCTAGTGTCATAGGCCATTTGGCTGAACTATTCAAAAAATAGAGAGGAATTATAAACTCATTCCAAGTATTAAGAAAAGTAAGAACTATAGTTGTTACTAAAACAGGTTTTAAAAGAGGTAGAATAATCTTAAAAAACAGTTTCAGTGGTGTACAACCATCAATAATGCCTGCTTCGTCTAAATCAACTGGTATCTTTCCAATAAATCCATAAATAAGAAAAATTGTAAAAGGTGTCTGCACGGCTGCATAAAGTAAGATGATACCTATTGTAGAGTTCATAAGTTGCATTGACTGCATGACCTTCATGAGTGTTACAAAGTTAATTGGCATGGCTATTCCCAGCACTATAAAAATATAGATAAACTTATTAAGTTTATTTCTATTTCTTGAAAGAACATAAGCGCACATAGCTGAAAGGCCTGTACATAACAAAACACTTCCTACAGAATAAATGGTACTATTCACGAAAGATTGTATCAATTTCCCTTTCTCAATAACTATACTAAAATTACTCCACTGAATAGGCATTTGCGGAAATGCAAGCGACATTTCAGATGCCAAAAGACTGGTCTTTAAAGCATTAAATAGAATGAGGATTAACGGAGCAACCAGGATAAGAGATAGAGTCCAAGCCACTAGATTTATTGAAATTAGATTGAATATTTTTTTATTTTCCATTATTCAATCACCTCATCTTTAGTCATAAACTTAATCATAAAGTAACCTATAATAACCATAAAGACGAACATTACTGTTGAAAGCGTAGTTCCAACTGCATATTTCCCTAATCCGAATTCTTTAAAAACGCCAGTATATAAGACTTCTGTGGCATAACCTGGTCCACCATTTGTAAGCGCGTAAACCATATCAAATACCTTTAATCCATAGATGACATTAAGTACAGTAGTTGTTGTTAGGGTAGGGAGCAGAAGCGGAAAGGTAATAAATCTAAACTTTTGCCATGCACTAGCTCCATCTATATCCCCTGCTTCGTAGTAAGTAGTAGATATAGACATGAGTCCTGCAATTAGAATTGTCATGATATAGCCTGTTCCCTTCCAAATATCTACTGCCATAACCGAGTTAAAAGCAATTGCAGGATCTACAAGCCAAGGCTTTGCTAAAAACTCTAATCCCATGTTGCGTAAGGTTGTATTAAGTAGTCCAATTTGTGGATTTAAAATAGATTTAAAAATCATGCCCACAATAAGTGTAGAAAGTACAGAGGGCATGAACATAATGCCACGATGAAAGTTAAGTGCTTTAATGTTTTTAGTAAGAAGGACTGCAAATGCTAGGCCTAATACGTTTTTCCAAACGGTCGTAACAACTGTAAACCAAATGGTGTTACCCATATATTTAAGGTAATTTTCACTAGCGGAAAAAATCGTTCTAAAATTCTTCAAGCCTACAAAATTAACTTCATCTGAATAAGATGACCAATCTGTAAAAGAATATCCTATCCCCATAAGTGACGGAATAACAAAAAGCATCAAGTAAAGAACGAGTGCTCCAAAAATGAAATAAGTGGGATAGACCTTATTTTTTTGCATATAATAACCTGCTTTCTGTGATATATTGATATGATATAATTACAGCCTCGCAGCTTAGGCTATTAGGCTGTAATTAAAATCATCTGTCTATGTTAGAATTTAATTCCAGGCTGCGTCTTTTGCTGCTACTGCCTGTTCTTCTCTTTTCTTATCAATATTTTTAAGAACTGTTTCAGGTGTCATATCCCCAACTAACATAGCAGTTAAATCTTTTCCTATATCCATCCACTGTGGATTAAGATATTTAATAGCTACTTGATATACTGCACCTTGTTCTGGATATCTGTTATAAAATTCTTTAATCGTTTCAGTATATTTATCTTGTACACCTTGGAAAGGAAGCTTATTGTATTTTGGCACATTATCTATCATATACTGAAGGTTTTCTGGTCTTGCCAAAAATTCAAGATATTTTTTTGCAGCTTCTGCATTTTTAGAACCTGAATAAACAAATCTTGAAGGTCCGCAAGGATTCACATTTAAAGTTTGATTATCTGCAAGCGGTATAACAAAATAACCTATATCATCTGCACTAAAATTAGGGTCTACTGCATTAACTTCTGCGCCAAAACCTTGATTAGCTACAAACATAGCATATTTGCCACTTGCTATATTCTTAGGCGCATCTGAATAGGTGTTAGACATATAGTTATCACCCCAGTAACCAAGCTCAGCCATTTCTTTGATTTGACTAAGTACTTTGTTCATGGTTTCATTCTCAGCAAATTTCGCTGTATTCATATTAAGCTTTTCAGCAAGCCCTGGTGCTGCTTTTTCATAGACTGGACCTATTTCTGGATACCACAGTACATGATGCCATCCATCTGATATACATTCATAAATAGGCGTAATCCCTTCAGCTTTAATCTTTTCACAAATTGCTTTAAATTGATCATAATTTGTTGGAATCTCAAGACTTAGGTCTGTAAATATTTTTTTGTTATAGGCAATGCCCCATACACTTGAAGTGTCTGCTGTAGGTTGTCCATAAAGTTTGCCGTTTACAGATAATTCTTTAGCTACTAACGGATCCACTGTACTTGCCCACGCTTCACCCGAAAGATCCAAAGCTGTTTTTTCTACGTTAATCTGAGTTTGTATATCAGTACTGCCGCTTTGAGCTCCAAATATATCTGCACATTCTCCAGCATTAAGTTTCGTTAATAAAAGATTAGTGTATTGATCAGAAGGAATAATTTGATAATCAATTTTAATGCCTGTCTCCTCTGTAAACTTTTCTCCCAGTTTCATCTCCGCATCATAAACCCAGTCTTGACCTGCCATATAAGAAATCGTTACGTCCTGCTTTGCGTTTGCTTCCGATACTTCTTTAGTTGTGTCTGCTGCTGGTGGTGTTGGTGCTGCCTCTTTTCCTCCTGCACATGCAGTCATACTAGTAAGCATTACTCCTGCTAATACTGCTCCAAATATTTTTTTCATTTTTACCCTCCTCATTATTTTACAAATTCATTTTTACCATTTACATATTGTTGACAATATCATTTTTAACAAATATAATGAACTTGCTTTTATATCCTTATTATATTTTTTTATACATTTAGTTTACATAGCTATTTCTATCATGTAATATGTATATTTTTAACCATTTTACAAAAGTCTTATAGTTACAATTAACAACATCTCAGTTGTGAAGCTTTATATCAATATAGAATTATTTATGATTAGATAATTCCCTTTCTCTAGAGTGTTCATTTAATAACAGGAGGTCGTTTATTATGTATGAAGATCTTGTTTTTTCTGTGATTGTGGTGGATGATGAAAAACTTATCTTAAAAAATATTGTTAGAAACATTGAAGAGACCGACAGCCATTTTAAAGTGGTTGCTACTGCTCGTAATGGTGCCGAAGCCTTAGAGTTAGTTAAAAAACATACGCCGCATATTGTATTCACAGATATTCGAATGCCTGTTATAGATGGCCTTCAGCTTTCTTCTGAAATCCATCAAAAATTCCCTTCTATAAAAAAAGTTATTATAAGTGGCTACGACGACTTTAACTATGCTAAAAGTGCATTAAAATACAATGTAGATGATTATCTTCTTAAACCTATTAATAATGATGAACTAAAAACTTTACTGCTCTCACTTAAACAAAGTCTTCTGACAGAACTTAACGACTCTTCTTTACTGCCTAATTCAACACAGCAGACTCCAAAAGAAATAGTTATGCTGGTACAGCAATTTATGCATACTAATTATAAGTCACCTATTGATCTTAATACTTTGTCTGCACAGTTTGGATTTTCATCTTCTTACCTCACTAAAATTTTTATTAAATATACAAATACATCTCCGCTTAAATATCTTACCGATTATCGCATAACTATTGCCAAGCAACTCCTAATCAATCCTGAACTTTCAATCAAATCTGTGGCAGAACTTTGCGGCTACCCAGACCCTTTTCATTTTAGCCGAATTTTTAAAAAAGCAACTGGGGAGAGTCCCGCTAATTATAGAATCACTTATAGAAACAGTCAATTTAATCAACATCGAAAGTCTGAATTGTAGCATTCAAATTTTCCATTGCAAAAGTAAGCCTGTTAGATAAATCATACAAATTTTCAACAACTGTTTTCTGCTCTTCACTTAATGCACTGACTTCTTGTGTAGAAGCTGCTGATTCTTGGGTAACAATAGCAATATTATCAATTTTATTAACCATTTCTTCTTTTAAAGTACGCATACTTTTAACCTTATCATTAACTTGTTCAAGGTCTAAATCCATATGCTTTAAAATATCAATAATACTATAAAATATTTCATACACTTGTTTAACGGCTTCTTCCTGACTTGCAAAGGTTTCCCTTGATTTTTCAACTAGGTTAACCGTATCCTTTGTCTTAGCCTCAATATTATTAAGGGTTCTTCTAACGCCGACAGTAGCACTTTTAGATTGTTCTGCTAAATTTCTAACTTCATGAGCAACAACAGCAAACCCTTTTCCTACTGCTCCCGCTCTTGCGGCCTCAATACTTGCATTCAGGGCAAGCAGGTTTGTTTGTCCACTTATACCATCTACTAATTTCATAATGTCTTCAATACTTTTTGTTAACCCACTTAACTCTATAATACTTTTATGAATCTGAGCTGAGGCCAAAATAGAGGATTTCATAGTTACACTTAAAAACTGCATGCTGCTTGTAGCTACTTGAATCATTTCTTTTGCTCCTTGATTATTTTCAAAGATGGTATTTGTTTTATGCATGACATCCTGCATACTATCAGATAAGTTTGTCATAACCACAGAGCTTTCCTGTGCATCTTCAGCCTGATGGTTTGTTCCCTCTGCGATGCCATTTATGGACATACTCAATTGCTCAAAGGTTTCAACAGACTGCTCCGTGGAATTTCGCAGTATCTTGCTTTCTTCTAAGGTCTCTATAATGACATGTTTTGTATCTTTCAATAGTCCACGAATATTTTTAATCATGTGATTAAAACTTGTACAGAGTCTGGCAATTTCATCATTTCCTTTGGCAGGCATTTGAACAGTAAGATCGCCTTCTTCGGCACGTTTCATAAGTGTCATAAGATTAATAATTGGATTTGAAAAACTGTTGGATACTAATGAGCCTACAAGAATTGCAAGCGCTCCTATAACAAAAATAAGAATCCATATGATAACGGTAGAAGCATCTAACTGACTGGTTAAAGATCTTACAGGAATTTCAGCTATAATATGCCAGTCATTTGGCAGCAGGGAATATGTAATAAGTGTCTTAGCCGTACTTGTTGTACCAAATTCTTTTTCTTTATCGATTTCACTCCATATTGCTTGGTCAACCGTTTTAACCTTAGGGTCCTTGTTATAAATCATGTTGCCAGCGTTGTCAGTTATATAAAGATTAGCGCCATCTAAAAGCTCAATAGTTTCTAGGTTATTTATAAAAGCTTGAGCATTTACCGAAACAACCACGACACATTTATCGTTTTCAGATAGGGCCTCGATATTTTTGATAAAGAAAATATCATCTTCTAATGTGCCTAATCCCTTTTGCCACATAGCCCCATTTTTTGATTCAATAAATTGAACGTTTGCTAGATCTTCTTCATTAAATTTATCTGTCCCCCCCATGAGTTTGCCATCTGCCAACATAAGTGTAGCGCTTTTAATATTTTTACCCATTGAGCCTAAAAAAAGAAGACTTTGCTGAATATCATGAGCTGCGGTGAATTTTTCTAAGGCGTCCCCCGAAATATATTTCGTAAGTAGTTTCTTTTGAACTAAGTCAACAACAGCAAACTGAGTAACATTTATTTCTACTTCACTAATATAAGCATTTACATTGACAGAAATTTGCCGAACAAGTTCAGAAGTGAGCTTTTCACTTGTTTTACGTAGTGCCTGTTTTGATACAGAAGAAGATATAACATTAACTAAAAGTAAGGGGATAATTGCAAATAATATACAAATTGTAACAAGTTTTCGTTTAATAGAAGCTGAACCTCTTTTTTTAAGATAAAAACTCCCAATTGACCACTTCTGAGTAAACTTTGGTGTTGAAAATTTCTTCTGCGATAATTTTTTTTTAAGCTTCCTAGCCATAGATACACCCCTTAATAAAGTTGCTTGAATTTTGTTTCATATTAGTTAGACTTTACTACCTCATGCCATTTTAAAAATTAATATAGTGATGAATAAAATAATTCTAGAATACTGAATACAACTTTTCATTAAAACAACTTAATACTAAATAGAGCCTTAATTGATCAAACAAGCTCCTTAGGGCTCTATCGTATTTTTCTTTTGATAACGGTTAGCTAGTCATCATTAATACTTATTATTTGCATCCACTCTGGATCTTTTAGTGCTACCTGATTTGCTCTTTTCTTATCAATATTTTTAAGAATTATTTCAGGCGTCATCTCTACAACTACCATGGCATATTTGCCACTTGCCATATTTTTAGCAGCATCTGCATGGGTGTTAGACATATAGTTCTCACTTCAGTAACCAAGCTCAACTATTTTTTTGATCTGCTAATACTGCTCCACATATTTTTTAATTTTTATCCTCCTCATTATTTTACAAATCCATTTTTACCATCTATATGTTATTGACAATATCATTTTTTACAAATATAATGAATTTGTTTTCATATCATTATTATATTTTTTATATTAAATTATATACATAGCTATTCTCATCGTATGATATGTATATTTTTAACCATAAATCCAACCATTTAGCTGTGTTTTTTTACAAATAGAAGGGGGATCGTTTTTATGTTTTATAAGAAAGATAGAACTATTCAATCTACGCTCTTTTCTACTTATGCAATTATTCTATTTATAAGTTTTATAGTATTCTCTCTTTTTTTTATAAATTGGCAAGCTCATAAAATAAAGAATGAGACATTTGTTAGTGTTGAACAAATAACTCACAATCTTTCTGCTTCAGTAGACAGAGAAATTCAAATGTTAGATACAGTTTCTATGAATGTTGCTTATTCAAACTTAGTTAAAGAAAGATTTTCTACCTATGTAGACTACCACGTAAGCTCCTCAGATTTAAATTCTAAAGAAGATAGAAAATATAATTATACAAATAACATTAAAATACTTGGAGACTTACTGACTGCTATTATCGGGCCTAACAGACCTGTTGACCAAGTAAACATCTACGCTATGAATGGCAATGTATTTTCTTCTGGTCTGAATAATTCTATGCGGATAGAAAATATTACAGAAAAGACTTGGTACAGTGAAGTTATAAACGCTAAAGGAAATAAAATAATTACACAAAACACTAGTGATGAATACTTATCAAAATACTTTTCCTCTCCTGATGGAAAGGCTTTTGTTTCATTATATCGAGTTTATTTTAATACGCTAAATGTCCCACAAGGTATTATAGAAGTGAAAAAAAATTTCAAACAGGTATTTAAAGATCTTCTGCATTATCAACCTACCTTTGACGAAAACATCTTTGTCTTTAATCAAAATGGTGAGGTTGTTTTTCCCATTTTAAAACAAGATGCTTCTATAGATTATTATTTCGATATATTACATAAATCCAATTATACGAGTCCTATTTTTCAAATAGAAAATCCTTATAGCCGTAAAAATGAATTTATAAAGTTTATTAGATCTAATTATACAGGACTTACAACAGTTATTGTGATTCAAAAAAACAAGTTGTTTACATCTCTTAATGCCTTTATAACCACTATCGCTTTAGCTAGCATTTTTATTCTTATCGGTGCATCTGTGCTTGCATTCTTGGCAGCAAAATTTATAACCACACCCCTTCATAACATTTATAAGAAAATACGAAAATTTGATTTTGAAACACTTAGTGAGGATATTACAACTGATATTTCAACAAATATTATTGAATTTAAAACTCTTAATCAAGCTTTTCAAAAGATGCAGATTAAATTAAAAGCTTCTCTCGCTACACAGCTTTTAATTCAAAATCAAGAAATGCAGTCTAAAATGTTAGCACTTCAGTCTCAGATGAATCCTCATTTCCTTTACAATTCATTATCTACGATTCAGGCAATGGCTGCTGAGAATATGGATAAAGAAATCATTGTGATGTGTCAAACCATTTCTAAACTTTTAAGATACATTTCATCTGATAAAGAATCTTTGGTTTCCTTAAAGGACGAGCTTAATCATACTTTAGATTATTTAAAGTGTATGGAAATACGCTATGAAGGCGACTTATTTTATACTATTAATATCCCTGATGAGCTACTAGAAATAAAATTACCTAAATTATCTCTGCAACCTATTGTAGAAAATTCAGTTAAATTCGTTTCCAATACCAATCCACCTTGGCAAATCCATATTACAGGCTTCATAGATGGTAATGCTTGGAAAGTTTCCGTTCTTGACACTGGTCCTGGATTTTCCCAAGAAAAACTTCTTGATATAGGGCAAAAAATAGATCACGTTAATGCTACAAATCTTCTTCCGTCTCTAGAACTTAATGGCATGGGACTTATGAATATTTATATTCGATTTAAAATTCTATATCCAAATGATATTATTTTTAAACTGGATAATGTACATCCACATGGAGCTCATGTAACGTTAGGAGGCCCTCTGTAGATTTTCAGTATAACACCATGAATTTCTTGCAATAGCAGGATTCATTTGCCAAAGAACAGTTCTCTACTCTGGGAGAATATGATACTCAAAAAATAATTTAAAAAGGGTTAGCTTAGGATGAAAATATAATTTCATCCTAACTTAACCCTAAACTTCATTGTAAATATACTATATAAAATATTTTCTGATAAAATATGTTGGCGTACAGCTCCAAGCATGGCAGTAACTATTAATAATGTTTGAGCCATATGGTGACTCCTTTTTATCTTCCGGATTGTATAATTCCCAGAAACAATCTGCCCCATCTTTTATCATTTCTCCCCAGTAAGATTTCATGATTTCTAAAGCTTTTTCTTTGCGCCCATTTAGAATAAGTGCTTCTACTAAATGGTGATTCATATAAGGCGTAACCATATTGATCTTTGGATTTTTCTCAAACAGACGATCTAACAGTGCCTCATTTTCTTGCTGCTCCAGCACATCTGCAAGCACCATCCACACTTGTGTTGCCCAAGAAATCTGTCTGTCCTTACCACTTATAAAAAATCCCTGCTCCTCGTCCCAAAGTTTTTGCAGTGTTCCTTTAGAAGCCTGCTTAATATAAGTATCCAATAACTGAACTTCTTCTAAGCACCCAAGTTCTTCTGCCATCTTACTAGCTTGCTTTAAAGTATAAATAAGAACGCCTTGCACAGCCCCTTGTTTATTGAGATCCTTATGCCAGTCAATAAATGCCCAAAAACCCTCTCTATCTTTAACAACACCGGCTTCATCCAGTTCTCTTAAAGAAAGCACAGCTTGTTTATATGCTACAGGCCACAATTCTTCAAGGATTGCCCTATCTCTTGTTGCCTCATAATAATCATGGAGGCAGGAAATAAAAAATAACGAATAATCCAAAAGTGCTGTATCATCTACTAGCATGTGAGGCTCAATAAAAAGACAAGCGCCCACTCTTCCTTCATTCTGCGTAAGCCCTGCAAACAAGTATAAACAGCGTTTAACGAGATCATAGTTTTTAAACGTAAAGTAATTAGCTGATGCCTGCAGTCTTAAATCGCCAATCCATAATCGCCTGTCTCTTTTAGGTCCGTCTTCAAATACACTCTGCATGCAGTCATGTAACGTTTTAAGCGCCACTCGGTCCATCTTGATTAAATCCTCATCAACGTTAGAACTAAGTGGTGCTACATTGCTCATATCAGCTGATGAAACTGTTCTGCACCTTATCTCTTCAAAAATCAATTGATACTTAGGTGAAGTATCTAGCACCTTGATTTCCATATATCTGAAAGCATATCTTCTGGGCATATTAATAACTGCTGGCAGAACATCGATATGCATAAACTCCTCCTGAATCCAGCTGCTGCTTAACCACCCCTCGTAGTCCTTAGAGTCTTCGCCTATCTCACATAAGGTCTCGCCAAACTTAATTCTTAAATGTGCCGGCGCATCGGGCGGACTTCCTATAGGTTTAATTTTAAAAGATACATAGCCAACCTGATGATTGCCAAAATCAAAGCAGACAGCCTCGCCTTTACCTAAACTTTCTGTTTGTTTTAACTCAAAAGAGCTGTGCTTTGACAGCATCCAATTATTATCCCTGTCCTTTTCCAACTCAACTAACTGTATAGGTTCTGACTTTGTTTCAATAAACTTGGGTTCCAGTTCAACCCCTTTATCCACAAAAGATTGATTTACTTCCATTTTAAAATCCGCTATGCTGCTTATATGCTGTGCCATTTTAATCCCTCTTTCTTTTATCTACTACAAATCTTTAAGTTCACTGCTAAAAACCCTGCTTTGAGAATAACTAAAATTTAAAGATGTGAAATCTATAGTAATGAAAAAGCCAGACATAAGTCTGGCTCAATTTAGCATTGATATTGCTTAACCTTTGACAGCGCCTGCTGCTACCCCACTGACAAATTGTTTTTGCAGCAATGAAAATACAATAATGAGTGGTATCGCACACAAAATACAGGCTGCAAAAAGCACATTCCACTGTGTTGGGTTTTCTCGATCTCCTAAGAAGCTGAGCATCGCTACAGGCAAAGAGTTTTGAGAACTTCTTGAAATGAAAATCAAGGGGAAGAAATAGTCATTCCAAATCCATATACCTTGCGTAATAATAACGGATATTGTTGCCGGCTTTAAAAGCGGAAATACAATCTGAAAGAATCGTCTTGCAAGGCCTGCCCCATCCAAATAAGCTGCTTCTTCAATCTCTACTGGGATACCCTTCATAAAGCCTGTGTAAAGAAAACTTGAAAACGGTATACTGCAGGTAATAAACATAATCATCGGTGTAAATCTTGTATTTGGAATACCTAGAGTATTAAACATCTGTGCAATAGGTACAATAACCATCTGTGCTGGAATAATGAGTCCTGCTATAAAGAAGTAATATAAAAACTTAGCTGTTTTGCTTTTTATTCTCGCCAATGGATAAGCTGCCATAGCAGTAATCATCACAACTACTGCTACTGAACCAAATGTGACTAAAACACTGTTCATAAAAGCCACCGGGAAGTTCATTCTTAAAAAAGCTACCTTATAACTCTCAAGTGTAAACTCATTAAAAAGAATAAGTGGTGAGGCCATGTTAGAGGTAGAGCGTAGTGAACTTGATAATACGATGATAAGCGGCGCCAGTGTTATAATAACAATAAGCGTTAGTATAATATGTAATGCAATGGTCTGTGGCAAGCATTTAGATCGATGATTTTCCATTAAAGTTCTACCTCCTTCTTGTTCATAAAGATAAGCATTGCAACAGTGATTACAATAATGACTAAAAATGCCGCTACACTGAATGCACTTGCTTTGCCAAACTGCTGCTCAGTAAAAGCAATTTTATAAATCGTAAACATAAGCGTATTGGTAGATGTACCTGGCCCGCCATTTGTCATAATAAAAGCATAGTCAAAAGCTTTAAGTCCATTGATAACACCTAAAACCACATTGATTGTAATGGAGGCTGAAATAAGTGGTAATTTGACCAGTCTAATCAATTGCCATTCATTACATCCATCAATTTTGCCTGCTTCAAGCAAACTTTCATCTACCATTTGAAGTCCTGCTAAATAAATAATCATTGTTGAACCAACATTCTTCCAAATATCTACAACACTAATGCCGTATAGTGCTGTCTTAAAATTCCCTAAGATATTAAGCTTTGATCCATCTAGCCCGATTACATGCATCATAGAACTAATCATCCCTTTGTCCGGCATATACACATAGGACCAAATAAATCCTACAACAATGGCACTGAAAAGTGTAGGAATATAGATTGCAGAACGGTAAAAACTTTTTCCTTTAAGCTTTACATTCAGTGCCATTGCTAGTGTCAATGCAGTGACATTGCCAAATACAACTAATATGGCTGCATAAATCAATGTATTTTTTATTGAATTAAATAAAATGCCCTGTTTATAAAGGGTTTCAAAATTCTTTAAACCTACAATGTCATAGTTTGGATTAATCCCATTAAAATTTGTTATGCTGTAGCGAAACAAACTAAAAATAGGGATTATCCAAAAAGTTAGGAATAAAATTAATGCTGGAACAACAAACCAATACATTTTTTTAGGCATAATAAGTGATTTATATTTCATGATTTGTTCCTCCCATTTCAAGTCTCATTGATTTTTATTTCGTATAAAGTTCTTCAAATTTTATCTGCATAGCCGCCGCGATATCTGCTGGCGTCGTATTAAGGCCTGCTATAAGCTCGCTAAGTTTAACCTGCATCTCAGTTTCAACACCTGCTGGCCATCCTTGATTGCACCAGTAGAATGCTCTTCCAGTCTCATAAACTGCCATCATATCTGCAAATAACGGATTATTAAGCGAAGCCCCTTCATAGTTAGAAATAAATCGGCCTGTTGCTTCCCAGGCTTTATAAAGATCTGACTGTCCGTCATACCAATATTCTAAAATAGCTTTACATTCTTCTGGGTACTTTGTATTCGCATAGATCCCAAAACCTGCCCCGGATGCTCCTGCTACGTAAACCTCTTCTCCAGCTTTATTGCCTGGAAGCGGGAATAATCCTCTTTCAAAATCTGCAGCACCTTTTGCTGTAAGTGCAGTTGCATTAAATGTGCCATCAAAGGTCATAGCAGCTTCTCCATCAATAAACTTCTGAATACCTTGGGCTGCTCCTACACCTAGCGAATTTTCTCCAATATAACCTTTTTGGTAGAGTTTTGCATACATTTCAAGTACTTCTTCCCACTCACCATTTGTGAATTTTGTCGTACCATCTCCGAGCTGATTATCAAACTCTGGATTTTTGGGATAGATTCTGCTTGCTGCCAACTGATAAAGTCCAAACTGCATCACATAGGAATCTTTATCTCCCATAACAATTGGAGTAATACCTGCTTGTTTAAGCGTTTCACATACCTTTAAAAACTCATCCCAGTTGGTTGGAACTTCTAATCCGTGCTCTTCAAAAACATCTTTATTATAGTAAGTTCCGAGGAAAGTTACCCCTTGTGGTACAGCGTAGGTTTTACCCTCATAGGTCATATCTGCCACGCCACCCAGTTTAGAAAGCATGTTTAGCTCGGATATATCTAGTAAATATCCTGATTCTGCCAGCGTATAAACTGCGTTAGCACCTGCCATTCTAGGCTGTGCAAGCATTAAATCCGGTGCTTCTCCTGTTGCTAGCTTTGTCTTGAGCGTTGTATAGTATTGATCATCTGGTAGTTTTACAACTTCTAAAGTAATATTTGGGAATTTCTCTTTAATAAGCCTTGGCAACGTGTCGATTTCAAAATCTTCACCTTCTGTTGACTTCGTACCTGACATCATCATTGTAATCGTAATGTCTTTATCTGTTTGTTCACTACCTTGTTTGCTATCTGTTGTACTGCTTGGTGTATTTCCCTCTACACTTTTATTAGTGTTGCTGCCACATCCTGCCATCACAGATGTCACCATAAGTCCTGCAAGTGTCAAAGCTGCTGCTTTTTTTAATTTCATAATAGCCCCTCCATTTTTATAATTTTGTGCGCATTACCTAATATTTTTATGTCTTATTAGTGCAAGTTCCTTGATAATTCATATTTTAGCATAGCTATAGTATACTTTTGTTAGGAGTTATGGTATATTATTTTTAGTTTTTTAGCCAAGGGGGGATACTTTTTGAACCTTAACAAGAAATTTTTACTAATCTTTTTATTACTCTCTATTATTCCTATTATTATTATTACTACATTTACCTACGATAGATATACCAACCTTGTTAACAAACAAATGAATGAAGTCGCCAGTAATATATTTGAAAGCGCCCTTCGAGAATCTGTTGATACCATTAATGAAATCAACCGCATCTCTGAGATCTTTCAATTTTACTCTGAAACAACTTACTCCATTGTCGATGATCTTAAAAAATATAAAGTGAACGATGGCAGCTATACCACTTATGACCTTTATAAAAGCCGTAATAATATGATGTTTGTTGCCAAAAACCTCATTTACTCCAATGATTATATTAACGGTCTTTTTATCTTTACCCCCAGTGGTGAAAATATCGGTTATGGTTATGGCAACGGCATTGATATCAAGTTAGGTTATAAACCTTTTGAAGATGACTGGTATCAGTCTACCCTATCCCTAGAAGGCAAAATTCATATAAGCGATATTACAAAAAAAGACTTTATTATTAATTCTAAACCCTCAATCTCCTTTTCAAGAGCTATTTATGATGTCTATTCTAAAGAATTTTTAGGGGTTCTACTCATTGACTGTTCGCCTAATGTCTTTAACTTGAGCAGTATCAACACACTGCCTGACAGTGCATTGTTATCTATACAAAAAAATAGCGGGTCTGTTTTGTATTCTAATATCAATGATATTAAAGCGCCTTTTACCCAAAAAAACACACAAATCCTCAAGCATCCTCTTGGTATTGGTGAATTAGTACTGGTAGCAGCTATTAATCACGAAAAGCTGTATCATGAATTTGATATTACAAAAATCTTGATTATTGTTATCGCCGCGCTGTGCTGTCTTTTATTTATTGTTATTTCTATTATATTGTCTCATTATTTAATAAAACCAATCACAAAACTTAGTAAAACCATGGCTGGACACCATGAATATCGTCTGATTTGTGACCCTAAGTATCTCTCACGTAATGACGAGATTGGTATTTTATATAATGAATATAACAACATGCTCGAAGAGATTAACCGTCATGTCAAAGAGCAGTATCAAAATAAACTTATTACACTGGATTCTCAGATGAAATCTTTAGAAGCTCAGATTAATTCACATTTTCTATATAATACACTGGAATCTATCAACAGTATTGCTGAGATTGAAGAAGTCGAAAGTATTTCTATCATGTCTTTAGCTCTTGGCAATATGTTTCGTTATAGTATTAAAACACAGAGCGAACTCGTGACCATCCGTGATGAAATAAGCCATGTTAATGATTATATGTCTATTCAGAAAATACGCTTTGAAGATCGATTCAATGTGATCTTTGATACCCCAGAACATATCGGCAGTCTGCAGGTACTTAAACTCATTTTGCAGCCTATTGTTGAAAATGCTTTATATCATGGACTTGAACGCTGCCAAACCAGCGGAACTATTGTAGTACGAGCTTATACTTTGGATGAGCATATTTATTTTGAAGTAGCTGATGACGGGGTAGGCATGGACGAGGCTCAGCTTAAAGCCATACGAGCTAAACTTGCTGAACCTGCCCACTTTACAGAACTTGGACATCGCAACAAGCAAAGTATCGGTTTAAAAAATATTCATTCTCGTATCGCGCTCTATTATGGCAAAGGCTATGGCTTATCTGTGCATAGTGAAGAAAATAAAGGTGCAAAAATCAGCATTAAACTGCCAATTTTAAAAAGGGAGGGATAGTAGATGTATACTTATATTGTAGTAGATGATGAGCCGCTGACAAGAAGGGGTACTATCAAAAAAATTGGAAGCTTAAATGATACAGTTAAATGCATCGGGGAGGCGTCTAATGGTCAAGAGGCCCTCTCACTTATCGAGACATTAAACCCTAATATTATTATTACCGATATGAATATGCCTATTTTAGATGGCATCGGCCTACTTCAGCAACTAAATGAAAAATATACTGATAAACAGATTATTGTCATAAGTGGCTATAAGGATTTTGAATATGCCAAACAAGCCATTGCAGCAAAGGCAATCAGTTATATTTTAAAACCTTTTAACCGTAATGCGATTCAAGATGCCATCAAGCATGCGATTAATCTCATAGAAAATAAAACAGAACTTGAAAATAAAATTGTTTCGATCGAAGCCGAAAAAGAATTTGCCAAATATGATTATGACCTCCATATTTTAAAAAACTTGATTTTGGGTTATCATACAACATCTCCCGAACTGGTCTCCGATAAGCTTAAACTACTTGACCAAAATCACCATTTCATATTGCTTACATTGCATGCCGTCAAAAAGTTTGATGAAACGCTTCTGACAGATTTAATACAATCTCAAGGCTTTGGGGATCTAAGTCTTTATCTATCCCATCTGCATAATGATAAAATAGGCTTTTTTGTGCTCTTTTTCCCAGAAAATACACCACTCAATCTCAATACACTGTATCAGCAAATAGCCAGCGATTTTATTAATTTGCTAAAACATGATGATCAAAACATTTCTATTGGAATAAGCACTGCAAAATCTGAGCTTATTCAGTTAAACAGTGCGTTCAAGGAAACAGTTGCAGCGCTTAACTCTAAAAAACTCATTCAAGAGAACACATACTATCTTTTTACAGTAGAGAATATGCCTGTTACGCCTCTTCATTGGAAAAATCTCCAGGAATTTTTGTTCCGTATTGAAACAGGCGAGACAGAACGTGTTATTGCACTCGTCGAGGATTTATTTAATTATTTTATGATGCAGCCACAATGTACGTTATATGACCTGAAATATTACTGCATCGAAATAACGCAAAAAATCCGTGAGCTTTTAAACCTTTATTTTGATAATGTTGCTCAGGGTAATACTTCTTCAAGTGTGCAAAGCATCTTTAACGGCATGTTTACCTTTGAAGAAATTAAAGCTTATTTTCTTCAGTTCTTTACGAATATTTCCTTGAGCATGCAGTCAAAAAGTATCTATGCTTGCCAAGATACGATAGAAAATGTTAAGACCTACGTGAAGCGAAACTATTTTAATGATTTAACCTCTGATTTTATATCTTCGCTTTTTTATATGAATCGTAGTTATTTCAGTCATTTATTTAAGAAAAAATCAGGCCAGAACTTTGTAGACTATATCAACACTGTCCGTACCGAGGAAGCTAAACGCCTGCTTAGAGACTCGGACAAAAAAATGTATCAGGTTGCTAAAGCAGTCGGCTATGATAATGTCAAATACTTCTTTAGGATTTTCAAGAAAGTAACAGGTATAACCCCTGAACAATATCGTAAAACTTAAAATCATTAATTTACAGATTAGGGAATACCAACAGGGGCTATCAATCACTAAATAAGTCTTACTTTTGTGATAATATACTCCCGTTAGTCAGCGAGTCATATTTAGATAGGCAGTAATAAAGAACTGCTTAGCCTCCCTATGATCATCTAAACCAAACGTATATATTCTATAGATAATGAACAAATTAATGATTAAAGGTCACAGAATTAACGTCATTGTTACATCACATATAATATTGTTAATTTTTTAAAAAATCGCTATACTATATATAAGTCTATAAGGTTATATTTATATTCTATAAAAACAAGGAGGTTGCTAACTATGTCAAAAGATTTTTATACAGCAGTAGAAAAAAGACGTTCTATTTATAGTATCTCAAAAGAGTCTACTATTTCAGATGAACGTATTTCAGAAATCATTGGTCATGCCATAAAACATACACCTTCTGCTTTTAACTCTCAAAGTTCACGCGTTATTGTTTTACTTAGTAAAAATCATGATAAATTATGGGATCTAACTAAAGAGGCTCTTAAAAAAGTGGTTCCTTTAGATCAATTTGCAGCTACTGAAGAAAAGATAAATTCTTTCCAGAACGGATATGGTACAGTTTTATTTTTTGAAGATCAGGCTGTTATTCACTCTCTTCAGCAGCAATTTGCGCTTTATAAGGATAACTTCCCTATTTGGTCACAACAATCAAGTGGTATGTTACAATATGTGGTATGGAATGCTTTAGAAATTGAAGGATTAGGCGCATCTTTGCAACACTATAGTCCTCTTATTGATGATGATGTAAAAAAAGAGTGGCGTATTCCCGACAATTGGAAGCTTATTGCCCAGATGCCGTTTGGCAAGCCTACGGCTGCACCTAGTGAGAAATCATTTCAGCCTGTTGAATCTAGATTAAAAGTTTTTAAATAATACACGCTAAGTCCTCCAGTGACTGTTTGATAAACAGTCACTGGAGGACTTTTTCTTTGTATGCTATAACCCCTGCTTTAGATATAATATCCATTCTTAATAGCGGCTCTCCCCCAGCCAGTAATATCAACCCAATACCTAACGCTTTAGCAGTGAGCTGATCTTTAGCCTCTTGATCTATCTATACCTTATTAGCCCTTGCATAGCATCCTGTACAATGTAGGTGACATTGACTGGTTAAGGCATACTCTAAATACTCATTACTATTTATATGAGAACTTTCTACTGCTTACTTATTATTCAAATGGGTCCTAGAAAAAGCATTGCGGTACTGAGTAGGCGTTACATCTTCCAGTTGCTTAAAGAGCTTCATAAAATACTTTTCATCATCAAAACCCGCTTTATAAGCTATCTCTCTTATAGATAAGCTTGAGTTAAACAAAAGTTTTTTAGCAATAGAAATTTTCATTTTATTAATATACTTGGATAAAGATACGCCTGTAACCTTCTTGAATGTGGTAGATAGATAGTCCGGATTATAATTAAACGTTTGAGCTACTTGATTCACGGTAAGCCTTTTGTCATAGTTAATTCTAATCCATTCCATGATTTCTGGTATGGTACAGTGTGTTTTTGTAAGTTCTTTATTTCTTGCTTTATTATCGCTTAGAAAAGCTTCGGTAATTTCCATAGCTAAAAGACTTAGTACATAATCACACATATACGCTGAATAACAGTTCCTATTCGATAAATCTAAAAGCTGCCGAAAAAATACCCTGGCTCTATCAGAAGATAAAATACTTCCACATTCTGGTAATATGTATGTATTTAGGGCATCATCTTTAATCAGTTCATTATCCATGATATAGGTATATTGATTCATTTCATGATACGAAAGCAACTTATAAACCTGTTCGTCCAGTGTAAAATGACACCAATAGTAAGAAAGTGCCGGATCTGAAGGCTGATATCCAAAATGTTCATAACCTGGTAATAAAAGTATAAAGGTGTCAGGCTTAAGTTCATAATTCACATTGTTTTGAGATATGTACAATGTGCCTTTGCAGCCAATTAGCAAGACAAATGTATTGAGTTTTCTTCTTGAGTGAATAAATGGTTTATCAGAAACAAATTTACCGCTCGAAATATACTTTAAAGACGCCTTGCTTTGATATAATAAATATAACATCTAGGATTTCACCACCTATTCTGTATTAATACGAGTTGTTTGTAACTTTTAACTACAATATACTTAATGCAAGAGAATAAATTGTGATATTTTTTAAATTACGACTCCGGATAAGTATTTAAATTATATCATGTTTTTCCTTTGTCAGAAATAAGTTTTAACTACTTACATGGACGTGATGTTTACCTAGCTCTAATTATATACTTTATTTTAAAATATAGGGAGGATTTACCATGAAATTCTATAAAATAATTGCACCTATTTTATCTTTAACTTTGCTGATGGCAACAGCCTGCTCAAATAATACAGCATCAACCAGCTCAGATAATTCATCCTCTAACGCTTCTTCCGGCAGCGGTAAAGTAAAACTCACTTTTATGGGCTGGGAAGCAAGCCCATTAGAAACTGAAGCTGTTAAAGAGGGGATTGCTAAATTTGAAGCTCAAAATCCTAACATCACTATAGATTATACCCCTGGACTCTCTGGTACTGAATATACCGCTAAACTCATGACTATGGTTGCCGGCAACTCTGCACCTGATGTATTTTTTATCGGTTCAGCAGATTATCGGACATTTGTAGATAAAGATGCTCTGATGAATATTACAGACCGGTTTGACAGCAACTTCCCTGTCGATGATATTATCGATTCGTCCAAAGAAATTATGACTGTAAACAATAATATATATGGTATCTCTGCATGTACAGTATCTCCAATCATCTATTATAACAAAGACATTTTTGATAAAGCAGGTCTTCCTTATCCCGATGCAGATCCCACAAAAGCTATGACTTGGGAAGAATTTAGAACTTTGGCTCAAAAGCTTACTATTAAAAACGGGGACAGTACTGAGGTTTATGGCGCCTATGGCTTAGAAACCTGGCTTGGAAGAACTTTGTTCTATTCAAACGGCGGGGCTGTATTTAATGCCGATTACTCAAAAGCTACAATGAACGATCCTAAAGTCGCAGAAGTTATGACGGCTATTCGTGACTTACGTGTAGTAGACGGCGCAGCGCCTGATGCTACGACTTTAGAAAATGTAGGAATGAGTGCAGCACAGATGCTTCAGACCGGAAAAGTTGCCATGCTTATCGATGGCTCTTGGGCACTCCAGCAGCTTGCAAGTATGAACTTTAATGTAGGAATGGCGCCACTTCCTAAGTTTGATAAGGCGCTGACAACCGGTCAAGCACATCTTCATGCTATCTCAGCAACTACAAAATATCCTGAGGAAGCTTGGAAATTTCTAACATTCCTTTCGGGTTATGATTATCAAGGTGCTCTAGTTTCCAGCGGACTTTGGATGCCAAACCGCAAATCTATGTATGAATCTGATGGCGTAGCTAAGTGGTATAAAGAAGATGTTCACGGCGATAGTTATAAACACATGCTCTCATACTTTAAAGATGCTATTGTTGAGCCAACAGCCCTTCAAAAATCTACTAAATGCGGTGATATCATGACTGAAGAAAGTGATAAGTTTTTTAAAGACGGTCAAGATATAAACGTAACACTTGAGAATATTGATAAGCGCTGTAATGAAGAATTAGAAAGGGTTTTGGGCACTAAATAAAATTTAAAATGTGAAATGTATATGTATTGAAAATAGTAGGTATAAAGATCACTTTGTGCCTGCTATTTTATTAAACACGCGACATAACTTTGGTTAAAATGATTTACTTAAGAGAGGAGTGCATTAATGATAAACACACACACATCCAACGTTTCACCTGAAAAACCTATTCAAACACGTCCATCTCATAAATTCAATAAGCTGCTTTATAAAGATGGAACTTGGGCCTTCATTATGTTATTACCTAATTTAATAGGCTTTTTGATGTTTATTTTAATTCCTGTTATCGCCACTTTTGTGATTAGCTTCATGGACTATGATATTGTCTCGCCTATGAAGTTTGTCGGCTTACAAAACTATATAGAAATGTTTAAGGACCCTATCGTTCATCAGACACTGCGCAATACCTTAGTCTATACAGTCACTACCGTGCCAGTAGGTATGGTCTTCTCATTAATTCTTGCGGTTGTTTTAGATCAAAAAGTATTTGGAAGACGTTTTTATAGAGCGGTATACTTCTTGCCCTCTATTACCTCTATGGTTGCTATTGCCGTAGTCTGGCAGTGGATTTATAATCCTGAATTTGGACTATTAAATTACATACTCTCTTTATTTGGCTTAAAAGGTCCCTCCTGGCTTTCAAGTTCTGCTACGTCGCTCCTAGCAATAGCCATCGTGGGTATCTGGAAAAGCATTGGCTATAACATGCTGCTCTTTTTAGCAGGTTTGCAGGGCATATCAGAAACGTATTATGAGGCAGCCAAACTTGATGGTGCAAATCCTATGCAAGAGTTTTTTTATATCACTATACCACTGTTGTCTCCTACCACGTTCTTCATTTTTATTATGTCCATAATAGGTTCATTCCAAGTTTTTGATTCTGTTATTTTGATGACAAATGGCGGACCCGGCCGTTCATCATCGGTTCTTGTTCAATATTTATACGAAAATGCTTTTAAATACTTTAGAATGGGATACGCTTGTTCAATTGCTTATCTTTTATTCTTCGTAGTATTAATTGTTACAGCGATTAATCTTCGGGTTGAAAAAAATATACGGAATATTTATTAAAGGAGGCAGAAATTATGAGATTAAGCGTGTATAAAAAAGAGCTCCTTGCTAAGTTTATTTGTCATATCATATTGATTGCTGGCTCAGCTGTCATGTTACTACCGTTTTTATGGATGATTTCAACTTCTTTAAAACAACTTGGTGAGGTTTTTGTATTCCCTCCCACCTTTTTTGGAGAAAAACTTATTTGGGAAAACTATTTAAAAATAGCTTCTCGGTTTAACTATTTTAGATATTTCTTCAATAGTTTAAAAATATCCGCATGGGTAGTATTTTTTCAGCTTTTCACAAGTGCCATGGCAGGATTTTGTTTTGCAAGGCTTCAGTTTAAGGTAAGAGATAAACTATTTATCCTTTACCTCGCAACTATGATGATTCCTTTTCAGGTTACAATCATCCCTAACTTTTTGCAGATGAAACTTTACAATTTGCTTAATACCCATTGGTCACTTATGATTCCTCCAATGGTGTCGGCATTTGGTACTTTTTTAATGCGTCAATTTTTCATCACCGTCCCTACGGAGCTTGATGAAGCAGCAAAAATAGATGGCTGCACACCATTTGGAGTTTTTATAAGGATTTTATTACCTATGGCACAGCCAGTTATTGCTACCTTAGCAATATTCTGTTTTATGGGGATATGGAATGATTATTTTACGCCCCTTATCTACTTAAACAATGAAACCTTATATACTTTGCCCCTTGGTCTTGCAAAGATGAAGGGGATGTATTCCACAGACTGGCCTGTACTTATGGCTTCTACTTTTATATCAATTCTACCTGTTCTAGTAGCCTTTTTATGTGCCCAGGATGCCTTTGTAAAAGGGATTATGTTATCTGGCCTAAAAGATTAAATACCAAATTTATATACTTAAAGGAGCGTTAATCATGTATACTAAAAATTTCAGTAAACCCTTAGACTTAAGAGCAATTAATATAAACGATAGTTTTTGGAAAAAGTTCCTTCTGATAGCAAGAGAACATGTCATCCCTTATCAGTGGGAAGCCCTAAATGACCGTATCGAAGGCGCAGAACCCAGTTATTGTATGAGAAACTTTAAAATAGCTGCTGGTATGATGGAGGGTGAATTTGGCGGCTGTGTTTTTCAAGATAGTGACTTTGGCAAGTGGATTGAAGCAGTCGGTTATGCGCTGATGTGGCATCCCGATGTAGCGCTCCAAAAGATTGCTGATGAGGCCATAGACATTGTATGTGCTGCTCAGCAGCCTGATGGTTACTTAAACACTTACTATATTATAAACGGACTCGAAAAGAGATGGACCAATCTTAGAGATAATCATGAGCTTTACTGTGCAGGCCATCTGCTAGAAGGTGCCATTGCTTATTACATAGCAACTGGCAAAGATAAGCTCTTAAATACTATCAAAAAATATATTGACTATATTGCTGAGGTCTTTGGCACTGATACCAATCTACTCCCAGGTTATCCTGGTCATGAAATTATCGAAATGGCCCTTGTAAAACTTTATAATCTGACTGATGATATCAAGTACTTAAACCTTGCAAAATATTTTATTGATCAAAGAGGTCAATCCCCTTTGTACTTTGAAGCGGAAGGTGAATTATATAACAATAATTTTCATTGGAAGGACAGTTACTTTAAATATCAATACTATCAAGCAGGCCTTCCTGTAAGGGAGCAGACATCCGCCGAAGGCCATGCCGTAAGAGCTGCCTACCTTTACTCCGGTATGGCTGATGTCGCTCGGGAAACAAATGATCAGTCTCTGCTGCAAGCTTGTGAAACACTATGGCTCAGCATTGTTAATAAGCAGATGTATATAACGGGTGCTATAGGTTCTTCTGCTTATGGTGAGGCTTTCACTTATGATTATGACCTGCCTAATGATACCATTTATGCAGAAACTTGTGCAGCTATAGGACTGGTTTTCTTTGCAAAAAGAATGCTTGAGATCTCTCCCATAAGTCAATATGCTGACGTGATGGAAAAAGCTTTATACAACGGTATTATAAGTGGTATGTCCCTAGATGGGGAAAAGTTCTTCTATGTGAATCCTTTAGAAGTAGTTCCTGAAGCCTCTGAAAAGGATCATCTTCGAAGACATGTTAAAGTAGAACGTCAAAAATGGTTTGGCTGTGCCTGCTGCCCCCCCAATGTTGCAAGGCTGCTCACGTCTCTCGCCAGCTATTGTTATACACAAAAAGAAGATACACTCTTTATGCATCTTTATGTAGGTGGTAATATTCAACTGAATCTTGGAGATCAAGATGTCTGCTTGGGTGTACGTACTCATTATCCTTGGGATGAAGAGGTATCTATAGGCCTAACTCTTAAAGAAGAAACAAATTTTACTATTGCCATTAGGATCCCTGCTTGGTGTAATCAATATATGATCAGCGTCAATGGCTGTCCTGCTGCTTATACCCTTACTAACGGTTATGCTTATCTTGAGAGAAAATGGCATGATAAGGATGAAATTACAATTGTTTTTGAGATGCCTGTTAGAATCAACTCTGCCCATCCAAATGTTAGAGAAAATATAGGTAAAGTAGCGATTACAAGGGGACCTATTGTTTATTGTCTTGAAGAAGCCGATAACGGCAAAGGGCTTCACAGAGTCTGCTTAGGTAGTGCACCAGACTTTACGTGTCAATTTGAAGAGGATTTGCTTGGCGGCGTCGTAACTATTACCTCGAGCGGCCAATACCTTTCAGATGAAAACTGGGATGCGTCATCCTTGTATCACGCTGACATCACCCCTATTATGCAAAATAAAAAACTTAAATGGATTCCTTATTATACTTGGGCTAACAGAACCCCCGGCGAAATGTTGGTATGGGTTCGCAGATAATCCCTCACTTATCTTAAAACAGGTACTACACAATGTGCAGTACCTGCTTTTCTCTTATAAAAATCAGGTCTAAAATACACTCCTGTTAATAGATCTACCACGGCGTCCGCATGTATCTCGGTCTCTTATTCCAACGCGAATGAAGCCAAGCTAGCTCTTCCCGTCCCTGTATAAGTAAAATACAACGCTTGTATGCCATTTGGAATTTCTATATCTGCAGCATATTCAGTCCATATATTTGTAAAATCAACAGGTATTTTGCCCAAGGCTTCACCATTCCATGAGGTTTTCACTTCAAAAGCCCCTCTGCAATATCCCCGTACCTTAATTTTAACTTTCTTTATTGCATGACAGTCGAAATATTTAAATCCAGCCGTAGCAGAATCCTTCATATTGGCTATATATCCTACTTCTTCATCTCCATCTTTTCCATCCTGTGTTATTTTTGGAAACTGACTATCCATCCATAGATCACCCGTATACTTTTCCTCATCTTGGCAAAACAGATTACATGCCAGATACGCTGGATACTCTCCGTGTCCTATTAATGCTTCTCCATTCGGACCACAGGATGTCATTTCTACTTGTGGAATTGTATCATTATCAAAAATTTCTATTTGCTCCATACATCCCTGCCTGCTGAAATTTGATCCATTAGTATGTCTATGATAAAAAATATACCAATTTTCATTTATTTCAACTATACTGCCATGATTATTGCCACCATAAAACATAGGTTTATTCTCTGGCTTATAAGAATCAATATGCAGGTCATTATTACTCACAATGACACCTCTATATGTAAAGCTTTTTGTAGGATATTTACTAGTAGCATAACACAGTTCATGCATAGCAATAGAAGAGTAGATAAAATAATACGTATCTCCCTTCTTTCTTATGGAAGGCGCCTCAAAAAATTCATGACCTTCAAAACTACTTCCCACGCTATAGGGTTCACTCGGTGCTATAAATACAGGTTCTTCTAAAATGGTGAGCATATCTGCTCCAAGTACCGTTGCCATAGCCCCTTTTCTTGATTTATCACCGATAGCACAGAACCCCGTATATAAATAAGTTCTATCTCCTTCAGTTAGTACGCCAGGATCAAACTGAGGCTCATCTCCCTCTCTTTCTCCTAGCCGCACCCCATCTGAATAGTGAACATATCCATAAAATTTATACTTTCCTGCCGGTGCATCACAAACAGCTACAGATACTATTGGCATTTTATCAAGAACATAATATAAATAATACCGTCCATCTGGTCCAACCGTGACGTCAGGTGCATAAAGACACATATTTCCCTCATGATTAAGTTGATCGTCAGTTTTTTTATAAATGACCCCTTCGCACCGCCAATTACCCAAATCATTTACAGGCGCAGACCAACATACATAATCATTTAAGCAGTATACATGGCCGTTAAAACGGTCATGTGAGCCATATACATAGACTCTATCATTAAATACATACGGTTCTCCATCTGGAATGTATTCCCATGACGGAAGATAAGGATTCATTCCTTGTTTTTTCATCATACACTTCTCCATTCCTAATTAATTGTAAGGCGCTATGCACACTCCACTTTATGACTTACCCTTATGTAATTCAAAAATACTGATTGTTTTAAATAGTGATATTTTCAGGCTCCAGTAAAAGCAAGCTGTACTATACTGCAAGGGGGTACCGTTAATTGGAACGCATCTTTATTAAGCATCACATTTGTAAGATTTACTATTTTAACCGCATCTGCATGCTCAAATGTATTATGTGCATCCATTTTACCAGTTAGCATACGTCCTTTTACAGTTTCAGATTTATACCCCCGCAGTATGCCTTCAATAACCTTCTCTTCTTTTAAATCAGTATTACAAATCGTTACATGAATGTGCCCACTCTCATCTATTGAAGCCGATTCATATAAATCCCAAACAGCATTTTCTTTGCTTCCAACCTCTGTTCTACTGATAAAGCTTTCTAGCAGCCTAGCATTTTGATGAACTTTATACAAATCAAATACGTGATAAGTCGGAGTCAGCACAATATTGGCTCCTTCTGTCAAAATAACAGCCTGTAGCACATTGACCACTTGTGCTATATTTGCCATGCGTACCCTGTCCGCATGCTTGTTAAAGATGTTCAAAGTCATTCCTGCAATCATCGCATCTCTCATAGTATTCTGTTGATATAAAAATCCTGGATTAGTTCCGGGTTCTACTTGATACCAGCTTCCCCATTCATCAACAATCAGTGCAATGCGCTTATCTTTATCGTATGTGTCCATAATATGAATATGTTTATCCAGCAGTTCTTCCATAAATGCAGCATGCTTTAGAGTAAGGTAGTAAGCCTCTTCATCGAATCCTAAAGCAGGCATTTTATTATCAAACCCACCAGGAATAGCATAATGATGAAGCGTAAGAGCATCCATGAATTTTGTCGCGCTTTCCATCAGAACCTTGGTCCAGTTATAGTCATCTACACAAGCCCCACAGGCTATTTTGTAGAGTTTATTGTTTCCATAGTTTCTTAAATAAGTTTGATAACGGCGATATTCATCCGCATAATACTCTGGTCGCATATTGCCACCGCAGCCCCAGTTTTCATTGCCTACCCCAAAGTATTTTACTTCCCAAGGTTTATCCTGACCGTTGGCCCTTCTTTGGTCTGCCATAGGAGAAATGCCATCATGAGTTAGGTATTCTACCCACTCTGACATCTCTTGAACTGTTCCGCTGCCCAAATTCCCATTGATGTAAGGTTCACAACCTATTTGACGGCATAGCTCCATGAACTCATGAGTTCCAAAGCTATTATCCTCAATCACCCCGCCCCAATGGGTATTTATTGCTTTCTTACGGTTTTCTTTAGGCCCAATCCCATCCTTCCAATGGTATTCATCCGCAAAGCAACCTCCCGGCCACCTAAGGACTGGAACTTTGATACCCTTTAAAGCTTCTACTACATCTGTTCTCATGCCATTAACATGTGGGATCCCAGACTCTTCTCCTACATAAATTCCTTCATAAATACATCTTCCAAGATGTTCTGAAAAATGACCATAAATATTTTTATTAATTATTTCTTTTTTATGATTAACATCAACAATATACTTTATCACATCAAGCCCTCTCTTTCATTATTTCAGTTCACAACCTTCTACGCCCTTTACGCAAAGGTGTATTCTAAAAAAACATTTCTGTATTCTCCTGTATAATACGCTCCGCTCACACCGATCTCCTTTGTAAGTTAATAAAACAAATTATTCTTTTACGCCTCCAATAGTAAGTCCTGCAACAAAATACCTTTGCAAGAAAGGATATAAGCATACAATAGGGAATGCTGTAATAATAGTAGCTGCTGCACGTATAGTTGCGGGCGTAACCATATTGCCGCTATTTTTCATAGCCTCCGCGCTGGCACCTTGGTTAGTTACTGCTGATAGGAGTTTCATAAGTTCATATTGAAGTGTGGTCAAAGAATTATCAAAAGAATTATACAACATTGTATCAAACCATGAGTTCCATTGATAAACTGCAATAAATAGTGCTACTGTAGCAAGTACAGGCTTACAGAGCGGCAAAATAATATTGATAAATATATTAAACTCCCCTGCCCCATCTACTTTAGCAGACTCTGCTAAACTATCTGGCAGTCCGTTCATAAAAGTTCTAATAACAATCATATTAAATGCACTGATCATGCCTGGGATAATATATACCCAAAAATTATTGGTAAGCCCTAAATACTTCATTAGCAGAAAGTTAGGAATAAGTCCTGCATTGACATACATTGTAAGCACATAAAGTATCGTTACAAACTTTCTAAATATGAAGCCTTTTCTACAAAGTACGTAAGATAACATAGCAGTTAAAAACAGTTGAAGAACTGTTGCAATGACTGTTCGTGACACGGTAATAAAAGAAGCTTGAACCAAATTTTTGTTCTTAAACACCAAAAAATAATTTTCTAATGTAAACTTTCTTGGCAGTAAAAATATACCTCCCTTTAATGCATCTGCTCCTTCATTTAAAGAAACAGCCAACGTATTAATGATAGGATATATAGTTGCTAGAACAAATAAAACTAAAAGTATCCATTTAATTAAGTCAAATATTATTTCACCAAATTTCATATTGGAAATTAATTTACTTTTCATCATACCCTCCCTAAAACAATCGCTCTTCGCCAGCTGCTTTTGCTGCATAATTGGCTATGACTATCAAAATAATACTTATTACGCTTCTGAAAATACCTGCTGCTGTTGCCAAAGAATAGTTAGTGAGTCCTATACCATACTTGAGAACAAAAATATCAATGGTTTGAGATACGCTTTGGACTAAACCATTTCCTAATAAATACTGAACTTCAAATCCAGCATTAAGCACGTTACCCATATTGATAATAAGTAAAATGAAAATAGTAGGCTTAAGGCTTGGCAAAGTAATATGCCTAATCTTTTGCAATCTATTAGCTCCATCAATGGAAGCCGCTTCATATAAATCTGGGCTGATTGCAGTTATAGCTGCTAGATAGATAATGCTTCCCCACCCAGTGCTTTTCCAAACGTTAGATAAACCAACGATTCCCCAGAAATACTTAGGGTCAGCCAAAAAGTTAATCGGAGATTGTATGATATTAAAATACATAAGAAGGTGGTTAATAATACCTGTTTCTGTTGAAAGAGCATCGAGTACAATTCCTGTAACAATAATCCATGATAAAAAGTGTGGTAAATAGGATACTGTTTGAATAAATTTTTTGACTTTTATTTGTCTTACTTCATTAAGCAGTAATGCAAAGCCTATAGAAAAAATAAATCCTAAAACTAGAATAATAATACTCATCGCTAAAGTATTGCGAATGACAGTTAAAAAGGTTTTATCTGAGAACATAAATACAAAATGATTAAATCCGACCCATTTTTGTTCAAAAAAACCCTTGGCAGGCTTAAAGTTTTGAAAAGCCATGACCCATCCAATAAGAGGCGAATAATAGAAAATAAGTGCATAAACCACAAAGGGTATGCTCATTAAAATTAATTCTTTTTGTCTACCCATTTGTTCCCAAATATTTTCTTTCTTTGCAAGCTGCCCAGTTTTTTTTATATTTTTACGCTTTATACTAGCAACATTCATCGTTATAGTCCTTTCTATTCAAATTCACTTCATTTGATAAAGGGTGTTTTATAAGCTTTAACAAAAGACTTGTAAAACACCCTCTCAAATGATCTCAACTACTTATTTGTCAATATAAAATTATACATTTCTATTTACCCTTAGCTAGTGCAACTCTTCTTGCTACTTCAGCAGTTAATTCTGCCTCATATGCTTTATAATCTATTTCTGATTCATAAGTTTTCATATACTGATCCCAAGTTTTTTCGAAGTCTGCTTTTGAAGCCATAACAACTTTTGGAAGCCATTCATGTTTTACATCGTCCATCTTCTTCCATGCGATACCATAAGGTGTATCAGCTGTCCATGTGTTTCTAGCTGACCATAAAGGATACCATGGGCTGTTTTCTTCCATTTGTGGTAAGAAATCTGTCCATCTATCATAGCCGTAAGCGTCTAGAATTTCTCTGTCTATGTCTCTAAGCGTTGCGTAGAATTCACCTGGTTGTTCTTTAGGTTTAATAGCATTTATACCATCTGCGCTCATTCCTTCATAATGAGGGAACCAGTCGTATGGGCAATCATTTTTATTTAAGAAATCTTGATTTCTAAAGTTTTCTCTTTGCTCTTCATTTCTATAGAATAAGCCATCTGCATCCACAAAATAATCTACGTCTTTATCTCCCCAGTATCTCATAGTCATAACTTCTGGATCTAATAAATCATTTAAAAACTTAAGTGCGCCCTCAACATCTTTACAGCTTACAGTTATACCAAGACCTCCTCCAGTATTAAATGCTGGTGGTCCAAAGTATTTAGGTTCTGTACCTTCTTCAAGCACTAGACCCAGAGGTACATAGGTTCTATCATCAAGGTTTTGTGTTTTTAATGCCTGATCAGCATCTCTAAAGTTCCAATACTGATCTACCATCCCCACTACTCTTCCTGATGAGAGTTTTGCCATATATTGATCGTAAGATAAAGTAAATGCTTCTGGGTCAACAACACCCTTATTGTACATGTCGTTTAATTTTTCAAAGTAAATTTTTGCTTCTGGTATTCTGTCGTATACTTTTGCTTCAAGGGTTACTGGGTCTACAATTGCAGCACCATCATTTGGATAACCTGCTAAAAACATTGGAGGATTTTCTATACAGAAATATCTCCAGTCGTCACTTAAAGATTCAAATCCTATGTTTTTTTGTCCATCATCAGCAGTTGGATTAGCTGCAAGGTAGCTTTGAATCAAATCAAAATACTCATCTACTGTTTTAATTGTTGGAAACCCTGCCCATTTAAGTACTCTTTTTTGAATCCAAAAGGCTTCATCGTTATGATCTATTTGTACATTCTTTCCTTGGATGTTTCCAAATTGAGGTATGTAATAGATATGTCCATCTTCTTTTTTTATTCTATTCCATTCTTCTTCTGAGTAAAAGTTCTTTAAGTTAGGATAATTATCTAAATGATCTTCTAAAGGAATTAACGCTCCTGCATCAACAAGCTGTGGGGTCCCATCTGATCCATCAATAAAATCAGGGTATTCACCCCCAGCTATCATAACTCCTATTCTTTCAGCTGCTGTTTGACCAGTTAAAAACTTTACATCAGCTTTTGCCCCTATTTTTTCAGCAATTCTATTCATCATACGGTTATCTTCTGGTATTTCAATTCCTGGCACTGCCATAAAAGCTGTAAATGTTTTTATCTGTCCTTCTGCTGTATTTGACTTTGCATTATTATTATTATTAGTTTCAACTGTATCTTTTCCACATCCCACTATCACTGTTGACAAAAGAACTATAGTTATTACTATGCCTAGAACTTTTTTATAAATTTTCATTTTTACCCCCTATAATTTCTCTATTTACAAAAATAATGAGGTTCGGCCGACCCAGAGCTTTGTAACTCTGCACAAATTATTTTTATAACTTAAACTTATTATAATAAATATGCACAAAAACTTCATCCCAATAAACTAAATAAAAAAACACATAAAACTTATATAATCTAAAGTTTTTTATGTTTTTTATGTTTTATGTTTTTTATGTTTTATGTTTTTTATTTTTTATGCGATATTGATGGGGTGTAATCTCATTTAACTGTACAAATTTATTAATAAAATAATCCGGGTTATTATACCCTACTTGAGCGGCAATGGTATAGATGCGCTCATCTGTTGTTTCTAACAATTCTATAGCCTTTTGAATACGCAGTTTATTTAGATAATCTTTAAAGGGTATCTCATATTCTTTTTTAAAGAGCTGTCCAAGGTATACACTGTTAATATAATACTTATCTCCTAAGGATTTCAAACTTATATTTTCCATATAATGTTCTGCAATATCTTTTTCAATTTTTACTAGTAGCCCACCCTTTGAAGCATTTATACGAAGTTGTTCTAAATAATTGGAATACTCTACCGCAAACCTTTTGAAATGACCAGCACTTCCTCCTACTGCCAATTTATCAAAAGCCTCTTCTCCTAGATACTGAAGTATTTCTCGTTGATTCCCTTCAGAGTCTAGCTCTTTAGCTAAATCAATCAAACAGTATAAGAGATAGTAAATATTGGTGCTAATAAGCCTTGGCTCAATAAGTTTTTCTTGTAATTCTTTATATATTTTGTCTACACTTATTTCTATGAGTTCCACCTCATTGTTTTTTACATGTAGAATTAATTTCTCAATTAATTTCTTTCCTACTCCTAGTTGGTTAGCTTTCCTGTAGGCTACTTCATCCCAATATGCTATATTCTGTTTTTTATCGGAAAAATTATGAAAAGAACGGGCTATAGCAATGGACCTATAGGAATCTGATAATTTTTCAATCTTCTCTACATAATGCCCTATAAAAACATTTAAAACATAAGTATTTATCTCTTTCATTTGTTCATAAAGATCAGAAATATAACTGCGATCATTCATATTTCTTTTTTCAGCAAATTCTTTTAGAAAAACAAAGCCAATATCAAATAACCCCTCACTTTTTCCAACCCCATATATGATGTTATTGGGGCATTCCTGAAGTATCCCTAGAAGGTGCTCAAAATAAGACTTCTGTATATTTATTTTTTCCTCTATCTCAAGGTCTCCAAATGTATTATCTGTTTCATCTATTTCAAAACTAATGTAACACATTTCTTTTGAATCACTTATATAACGTTTCACATAGTCAAGATTTTTTTGCTCATAGTTACCATATATCACATTCATTAGATTTCTATCGTATACTATTCTATTTTGAACCTTTTTATCCTTTTCTTCTTGTTTGCATACTTCAAAATCATCTCTTACTCTAACTAAAATATTGATAAGTTCCTCTTTCTGAATAGGCTTTAAAATATAATCTGTTACCTTATATTGAATAGCACGTTTAGCATAATTAAATTCATAGTATCCACTTAATACAATAAACCTCATATTTGGGGAAATATGTTGGCGCACATATCCTATGAATTCCAGTCCATTCATCTCCGGCATTTTAATATCAGTAATAACTAGGTCTATCCTATGGCTTTTTAATATATTTATTGCTTCTTTACCATTTACTGCCTCTGCTGTAATCTCATAACCATAACTTCCCCAGTCAATTAAAATTTTAAGCCCTTGACGAATAAAGGGCTCATCGTCCACAATTAATACCTTAATCATATGCCTCCCCCTTCTCTCTCTAGTTTGTTACTCCAATAAGTTCTCATTATACCTGATAGGTATTTCTAAAAAGATATAAGTCCCCTTCCCCTCCTCGCTCTCTATTTCACACAGGACTTCATCCAGATAATACATCTTTAGTCTGATATATGCATTTAGCATGCCAATGCCACCTGCTTCATTTAACATATCAACGGAAGCATTTCTAAACTTTTTTCTTATTTCCTCTAGCTGCTCTCCACTCATCCCGCTGCCGTTATCCATTATTTCTATGAGAAGTTTTTTCTCATCATCTGTAATCACAACAGTAATAGATCCATTTTCTGTTTTTCTTTCAATACCATGGATACAAGCATTTTCAACAAACGTAATAATGCTAAATTTAGGAATTCTAATAGCCTTACACTCTTCTTTTACATAAAAAGAAAATGCTAGGCGCTCTCCAAATCTATATTTTTGTATACTTAAATAGGATTCAACAAATCTCATTTCTTCATCAATAGCAACAAAGTCCTTTCCCCATTCAATTGTTCTGCGCATAAGCATAGCTAATTCTCCAATGATATCGCTTGTTTCCATTTCATGTTTAATCAAACATCTCATGCGAATGCTCTCTAGTGTATTAAATAAAAAATGAGGATTAACCTGACTCTGTAGCGCATTAAGTTCTGCGTGCTTTTTGGATATTTCTAGTGCTTGCTTTTCTGAATTTCGTTTAAACACGACCTCGATTAATTCTTTGATTTTTACTACCATAAGATTATAGCTTCTAATTAAATTTCCTATTTCATCTTTTCCCTCATAGCAATTAATACGTTCAAACTCTCCTTTTTCAACTTTTCTAAGATGCTCTTCTGTTAAATCAATTCTATGACTAAAGGAACGATTGATAATAATAATGATAAATGTAGGTAATATAAAGTTACATATTACGATAATAAACCACATCATCTGTTTATCTGCCAATTGATTCATAAGATTGCTTTTGTTAGTTGTTACATAAATAGTCCATTGATCTGAAATAGCATTATACTGTTTTTCAATAGTCACCTCCTTTAATGCTATTTCGCTCTTATCTAAAAAATCCATTTGACCAGCTTCCACATCTTCGCTGCTTAGCAAAACATGCCTGTCGTCACATATATAAATTGTCTTATTCTCTTTTTCATTTAATACATCATTTAAAAAACCGTTATAATCCATATCTATTTTCAATAGACGTTTGTGTCCACCTTTATTAATATTATCAAGTGTTCTAATAATACTAATTGTTCTTGCTGGTCCTAAAAAAGATAAATGTCGCTTTCCTTCGTTGTAGTAAGAATAAACAAAAATATCTTTTCCAGACTCTAAAAAATCTTTATACCACTGTTCATTTACCACATCTTTAACCTGAAAAAAGTTCCCCCCATTGATCATCCCAGGGTTGTCCGTATAAATTTCGATATTGTATACCGACTGAGCCGTATAATAATATCGAATAACATTATCCTGCATAAGTTTATTATATTCATGATAATATTCTATAGGCGTTGCATATGTATTTTTAATAAATTGATTTAGCGCTCTATCTGTATAAAGATAATTTGAGATGGATACACAAGAATTAATTTTTTCAGTAAAATTATATTCTAAACGTTCAAGCATATTTTCAAGCATACTTCTTTGTTCTTTAATAGCTGTTTCTCTGATAAAAGAATACATGGCATAGTTACTTAATAACACTGGGATAACCACACAAAAAACATAAATCATAATGAGTTTATTGCGAATCTTGAAATTATCCAATAACTGCAAATTTACGTTTTTCCCAATCTGACCAAGCATTTCTTTCACCCCTTTTATAATCACCAAAATAGATAAATAAAAGCAGCCCCTTGCAAAGATTTTTCTTTAGCAAGAGGTTCCTTTTACCTTCTTATTTAATTAATACCTTTTTAGTCAACACTTCTTTCTGAGTCAGTGCCTGGCTTCTTGTATCAGGTCCACTGATTCCAACATATACTATTGCCTCATTGCCATCAAAAATTTTATTGCCTTTATTATCTATAACCTTAAAGCTATCTGATTTTATATCTATCTCAATCGCTTTCTTCTCACCCTTTTGAAGATTTACACGTTTAAAATCACATAGTCTATGATTTAAAACTTCATACTCAGTACCTTTTATTTTAACATATACCTGTATAACTTCTTCAATTTCTCCATCTGATTCGTTGCTTATGACCACAGTCCCTTTTAGGCCTTCTCCAGCTCTTATTTCATCTTGGTCTAGTTTTAAATCTGTAAGGTTGACATCTCCATAAGTAAGTCCATAGCCAAAAGGATACAACGGTTCATTTTCTATATATCTATAAGTTCTATTCTTCATAGAATAGTCTGTGAAATCCGGCAGTACATCTGTTTCTCTATAGAAAGTAACGGGTAACTTACCTGATGGCGAATATTTCCCAAACAATAATTGGGCTACCGCTTGTCCCCCTAAGGCGCCTGGATACCAAGTCTGAAGCACTGCACTGCAGTTCTCATCTGCATAGTCAACAGCCATGGCACTTCCTGTACTTAAAAGTACAATAACAGGTTTGCCAACCTCGGTTACTTTTTCTAAAAGTTTTTGTTGAAGTCCAGGAAGTTTTAAATCTGGCTTGTCTCCCGCAGCATAACTATTACCAGTATCTCCCTCTTCTCCTTCTAAATCTGCATCCAGTCCAAGACATAAAACAACGACATCAGAGAGCCTTGCAATAGATACAGCTTCACTTATACGATCATTTGGAAAAGCGAGAGGCTCTACACGGTCTTTATATAAGTGGCAGCCTTCAGAATAAAATACTCTTACATCCTCACCTGCCGCATCTTGAATACCTTCTAATAAAGTAATATATTTAGAAGCAGTGCCACAGTAGTTAGCTTTTAAAATTGCGCGGCTGTTGGCATTTGGCCCAATCACAGCTATATTTTTAAGTTTATCTTTGTTAAGTGGCAGTACGCCGTCATTTTTAAGCAAAACCACAGACTTTCTAGCTGCTTCAAGTGCTGCCTCATGATGCAGCTTGCAATCATTGAGTTCATAAGGAATGGTATCATACTCAGTCGTATCAAACATCCCCAGCTTAATTCTGGTTGTCATCAGTCTTTCACAGCTTGTTGTAATATCTTCTTCTGTCACAAGACCTTGTTCGTACGCTTGCAGCATATGCAGGTACGTATTACCGCAGTTAAGATCACAGCCATTTTTAAGAGCT
The DNA here is from genome assembly GCF_900095725.1 of Cellulosilyticum sp. I15G10I2. Taxonomy (NCBI): domain Bacteria; kingdom Bacillati; phylum Bacillota; class Clostridia; order Lachnospirales; family Cellulosilyticaceae; genus Cellulosilyticum; species Cellulosilyticum sp. I15G10I2. Next base: position 92,404 of record NZ_FMMP01000017.1, on the reverse strand, counting down.
AAAGCCGCTGACTCTGGCGCTGTACTAGTTACCATATGGTTGGTATGGAAATCTCTTATCGCCCAGCAGTCTGATACGACATGGCCTTTAAACGCCCATTTATCTCTTAATATATCTTTAAGTAAAGTCTTACTGCCGCAGCAAGGCTCTCCGCCTACCGCATTATAAGCGCCCATTACAGACTCAACATCTGCTTCTTTAACAAGGGCTTCAAATGCTGGCAGATAAGTTTCCCATAGATCTTTATCAGATACGATAGCATTAAAGCTATGTCTTTCGCCTTCTGGTCCACTATGCACTGCAAAATGCTTTGCACAAGCTGCCCCTTTAAGATACGCTCCATCTCCTTGCAGCCCTTTTACAAAAGCTACCCCAAGCCTTGTAGTAAGGTAGGGATCTTCCCCATATGTTTCATGACCTCTTCCCCATCTTGGATCTCTAAAAATATTTATATTAGGAGACCAAAAAGTAATGCCTTTGTAAATATCCCTATCTTCATTTTTTGTCTGTTCATTATATTTAGCACGGCCTTCTGTAGCGATAATATCTGCTATTTGTCCTAGAAATGCATCATCAAACATCGCTGCAAGCCCTATCGCCTGTGGAAATACTGTAGCTGTCCCAGCTCTTGCAACCCCATGCAGGGCCTCATTCCACCAATTATAATAAGGAACACCCAATCTCTTTACAGCAGGTGCATCATATTTAAGTTGAGAAGCCTTTTCTTCTAAAGTCATGCGGCTTACTAAATCTTTTGCTCTTTCTTCCGGTGTTAAGTTAACATCTAAGTAGCTTGGTCGGTTTTCCATTTTCTTCTCCTTACCTTTCATCTCGTTTTAATCTTTATTGTCATCATAGCAAGTTTCTCTTATCACTGCTCGCAGTTTTTAATAAATAATGGACGGATCTTACGATTTTGATTATAATTTAAATGAAGGTTGAAAAAACACTTTCAACTTTTCATTTGAGGCAGTATCACAAGAAAAGCTTGTGATATGCAATGGGTATAAATATTAAAAATCCGAGGTGACCTAGTGAGTGCATATTACGAAATACCCGTCTATTCGAGTGAACTTCCCATACTTATTTCTGAGTTTAGCCGTTTTAGCTTTTTGGCCCACTGGCACAAAGATATTGAACTCGTCTACGTTTATGAAGGTGAACTCAGAATGAGCATCAATTCTCAGACCAAAATACTCACATCCGGTGAACTGGGTATTTGCTGCAGCGGAGATGTTCATTTTTATGATAGTGAAGACCTTAACTGTCAGGCTATTCTAATTGTTTTTAGCACAGATTTTATTGACTCTTCTATTGCGTGGCCGGAAAACTCTAGATTCATTGCTTCTTTTTTAGATCATACACTGATGAGTAGTCTTAACCTAACTATCGATATCTCTAAAAAAATGGGCAGCTTACTGCTTGAAATATCAGAGGAATTGCGGAAAAAAAATCCCTGTTATCAGATATTTGTAAAAAGTAAGCTGCTCGAAGCCCATGCACTTTTGCTAAGGCATATCCCAAGAATCGCCCAGTCCGACAGCCGTACTAAGCGTTATTTGATTATCAAAAAAATGCAGGATGTTATAAATTATATCAATCATAATTACAAAGACAACCTAACCCTTTCTGATGCGGCCCGCCTCGCAGATCTCGGCACATCTCAGTTTTCAATACTTTTTAAAAATTTATGCGGCATGAGTTTTATTGCCTATTTAAATAATATAAGAATCTCCAAAGCTGAAGAAATGCTCCTAAACAGCACAACGCCCATTATAGATATAGCCCTCGAATGCGGCTTTAATAGTATTCGCAACTTCAATCGTACTTACAAAGCCCTAAGGCATTGTACGCCTTCTGATCTAAGAAAGTCCTAAACCAAGAACTCCCCTCTATCCTGTATAGCTTAAATAGTTGGAAGGGTGAGGTGGAGTTTTTGGAGCGACTCGGGATAGGCCGTTGGTAGGTGGGAGCTCCAAAAACTCTACCTCACCCTTTTCTATCTGTTGATATCCTAACCCTTAATAGCTCCTGCAATAAGACTGTCTTGCACCTTCTTACTCATAAAGATATAAACTATAAGTGTTGGGATCGTCGCAACAACAAGCCCTGCTCCTATTGCGCCCCAATCAATAGTATATTGGCCTGCCAGAGATTGTATCCCTACTGTCAGTGTTTTATATTTTGTATCACTAATAAAGACTACTGCAAACATAAGTTCATTCCACGCTTGTAAAAACGTAAAGATCGCTACTGTCGCAACAGCTGGTTTCATAAGGGGTGTGATAATCTTAAAAAAGACACCATATACATTACACCCATCCAGACAAGCAGATTCTTCAAGTTCTTTAGGAATAGACGACATAAATCCAGTAAAGATCATCACTGCCATCGGAATAGCAAATGCAACATAAGGTAGTATAAGTGCTGCATAAGAATTAACAAGCTTCATACTTCTTAACATAATGAAAACAGGAAGTAATGCTGAGTGAATAGGTACTGTCAGTCCTAGCATATAAAAAGCATTCATTGGTTTCTTGAGTCTAAAAATCATTCTTGTCAGTGCATATGTCGCCATAAGAGAGACAACTACTGTAATAAGAATTGTAGCTCCTGTCACAATAATACTGTTCATAAAATACAAACCTACTTTACCATTCACAAGGGCTTTAGCATAATTCCCCCACAGCCACTCCTTAGGAAGTCCTAGCGCATTTCCTCCAAATATCTCACTATTACTTTTTAGTGAAAAGGTAACAAGCCAATAAATAGGAAATATTTGAATACCTGCCCAAATAAAGAGAAATAGGTACATCAACCCTGAACTATATTTTTTATGAGATGTTATTAAATTATTTTTATTATCTTTCATTATGCCACCTCATCCGTTTTAAAGAGTTTTCCAATCAATAAATACAGAACAAAACATTCTACAATAACAAATACTGCCATGGCACTGCCATAACCATAACTATTACTTTTAAAGATGGTTTCGACCATAAGCGTACTGGTTACCTCACTCGCACGGGCCGGACCCCCTCTTGTTAATACAAAAACAAGATCAAACACCTTAAGCGCTCCTACTACTGCAAAGGTTAAAGACACTTTTAGAATAGGTTTTAACATAGGAATGGTAATAAAGGCTGAAGTTTTAAACCACGAAGCACCATCTATTTTGGCTGCCTCAAAAACATCACCTGGTATAGATTTAATCCCTGCATACATCAGCAACATGTGATACCCTATGTACTGCCACAAAACAGGTACTACACTGGCCATGAGTGCTGTATCCGTGCTTCCCAGCCATTCTCTTGTAAGATTGCTTAGGCCAACTGCCCTTAAAAACATATTCAAAAGCCCATATTCAGGATTATAAATCTTCATCCAAAGCTGCCCGATAACAACAGTAGAAATAATAACTGGTATAAAAAATACAGTTACGAAAAATCTCTCATATTTCACACCTTTTGATATAACAAGCGCCAGCAATAAAGAAATTGGCAGCTGAATAAAAACAGATGTAGCAGCAAATATCAATGAATTTCTCACTGACATTAAAAATGCCGGATCACTAAACAACTTAATATAATTCTTGAGTCCTATAAAATCACCTTTTCCAAATCCATCCCACTTGAGCAAACTATAATAAGACGACATAACAATCGGCACTATAATAATTAATGCTAGTATAGCAAACGAAGGAAAAAGGAAAAATGCTATTGCCTTCTTATCTCTCCACACACGCTCCATAAATCCACCCCTTCACATTCTAGTCTTATCTTTAATATATTAACGACCACTTTTACTTTACATATAGTGGTCGTTAATATTTCTTTTTCGATTAATCCATTCTAATCTTACTAACTCTAACGAAGTAGAGCTAATGCTCTTAAATATTTTGTCCCTTAGCAAGGGGATTTTAGCATTCGGAAGTTGCCTCTGGAGTATTTTGTTAAGAAAATCTTAGCAGTTTATTCAAATGGTCTTTAGGGAGACTGTTTGAGCGCAGCGAGTTTCGACCGTTCATTTGAAGAAAGTGCTTAGATTTTTAAAAATACGTAGGTGAGCAACTGGAGAATACTAAAATTCTAACCTTTATTCATACATCGTTTGAAGCTTATCCACAAATTGCTCTGGCGTTACAGCCCCTAATAATAATTCTTGAAGTGTGTTAAGATAAACTTGTGTATCTTGACCTTCTAAAAGTGTATCCCACCATAGTGTAAAGCCTTCTGCATCACTTATAAGCTTTGCAAGTTCAACCGTCACTGGATTGATATTGGTTTCATCTACATCTACTTTCCATGCTGGAAGATAAGCGCCTGCTAGATAGCCTTCACGTGCCATGTTTTCTGTGAAATATTTTTGGAAAAGTACTGCTTCTTCTTTGTATTTTGTATTGGCGTTGACCATGATTGCATCAACAGCACCGCCAGTAAACTGGTTTTTATTACCTTTACCATCTTCAAATACTGGGAATCCAATTGGAATAACTTTATCTTTAATTTGAGAATCTTCTCTATAAACAGTTCCCGCAGTCCAGCTTCCATTAAAGAGCATTGGAATTTTTCCTTCTAGGAAAGGAAGATCTGATTCATCCTTTGAAAGGCCTGCAGCACCATCTGGAAATGCACCTAGAGATACAAGTTCAGCAAATTTAGAAGCAGCACTTAGAAATTCTGGATCTTTAAAGCTTCCTTGTTTTGTAAGTGTACTTACCACTTTATCATTACCTGCTGCTTTTAATGCCATTGCATCAAAATACATTGCAATTGTCCATACATCTTTACCAGAAACACTCATAGGTGTAATACCTAACGCTTTAAAAGCTTTTACAGCTTCAATAAGTTCTGTATAAGTCTCTGGAATTTTAATGTTATTTTGTTCAAAGAGTTCTTTATTTACAAATAATGCGCCGCATGCAAGTCCAAATGTCATGCCATAAACCTTATCATTATATGTAACATTAGCAAGTGCTCCGCCTACTAGTCTGTCTTTTGTACCATCATTTAAATATTCATCAATAGCAAGCACTCTGTTGGCTTCAATAAATGGTTTTGAAAATCCGCCTCCCCATGTTGAGAAAAGATCTGGAAGTTCATTTGCTGCTGCTGATGCTTTAATTTTTGTTTTATAAGCTTCATTTTCTGTTGTATCTTCTTTTATTTTGATTTGTGGATACTCAGCTTCAAAATCAGCAATAACTTTTTTAACCGCTGCATAAGAAGCATCTGTTTCTGCTCCCCAGATGTGCCAAAAATTAAGTGTCACTGGTTCTTTCGAATCACCTGCTGTATTCGTATTATTTTTTTCACTTTGAGTACTTTGTCCACCTGCTTCTTGCTGTTTAGGTGCAGATGCACATCCCATAGTTCCTGCAAGCATACTAAGTCCAAGTATTGCAGATAGAAACTTAACCCCTTTTAATTTCATGATAGTTCCTCCTCTTATTTGTTTAAGATAGTCTCATTATATTGTACTTATTACATTAATTAAATGTAATCCTATGACCTATTTTGTGCATATTTTTTACTTTTAAAAGTTTTACTCTTTTATTTTTTATCATTTATAACTATGATATAATAGTATAATTATTTCTTTTTAACTATTATAACTGTAAATCCCCCTTATATAAACAAATGGGATATTTTTAGGAGAAGCTATGTTTACTTATAATGTGCTTATTAATAGAATCAAACAAAAATTTATGGATGCTTCTATCAAAACAAAAATTATACTTATTTTTACAGCTTTTATGATAGGTTATGTTATTATAACTAGTATTTTATATGTTCAAGTCCTGGATACGCAAAGGACCAAACAACTGCATCAAAGTGCTTATCAGTCCATAGATCTTATGAAATCTAATATTGACTCTAACATCGAAACAATTAATAACGTATCAAAACTTATTATATCTGATTCAAATGTGCGCAAGTATTTAACTAGCTACGACAACAGTCTGGCTTATCGCAGACCTGTTTATCAAACACTTACGCAGCTCTATGTGACATTTCCTTTTATCGATTCTATCTTTGTCTATCGTTTTAGTGGTGCAAATGTAAATGCCTCTAGATCCGTGACTTTTTCACTGGTTGACAACATTAGATTTGCGCCTTGGTATGAAGAAGTCTTAGCGCTTGAAGGGAAATATCTTATTAATATTAATGCTGGCGGGACTCTTATCCCTAATACAGGAAAAAATAATATCTCTATGATACGTATACTGTATGATGTTGAAAAACTAGTTCCTATAGGACTCTTAGTCATCAATATCTCTCAGGACTTCTTTTCACCTATTATCGAAGAAACTAAACTTAAATATGGCACTTCCTTTGTTCTTCTTGATGCCAATGACGAGCCCATTATCAAGGACAAAGACAGCACCCCTATTAATTTACCCCGTACCATAAATAGTTACTTTAGTGGCATAGTAGAAAAAATAGATGGTGCAAAATTTTTTATACTTTCTTCCGAAATCCCTAAGTATAACTGGAAAATTATAAGTTATACCCCTCTAGATACAATGAACGGAACCATCAATACGCTTAGTTTCATCTTAGTAATATTACTCGTCTGTACCATTACTATCTTTCTTTCAGCCTCTTTCTTTGCTGCAAACTTTGCGATCTCTCCTATTAATAAGCTGATTGCTGCTATGGAGGGCGTCAAACAAGGACGGTTTAAGCGGGTCAATATTTTAACAGGAAACGATGAACTGGGCGAACTTAAAAACACTTACAACTTAATGGTTAAAGAGATAGAAAAGATGATTATCCGAGAAGTCGATACAGAAAAGCAAAAAAGAAAGTTTGAGCTGGATATACTCAACGAACAGATTAAACCACACTTTCTTTACAATACCCTTGACAGCATTGCCTATTTAGCACTTTCCAGAAACAATAAAGACGTCTATAGTGCTATTAATGCATTAGGTCAGTTTTATAAATTCAGCCTTAATAAAGGAAATGAACTTATCACCCTCGAGGCAGAAGTAACAATGATCAAAAACTATCTCACTTTACAAAAGCTCAGATATGGTACACTTTTTAATGATAGCTATGCTTTAGCCGAAGATACTCTAAAAATACCTATTCTCAAAAACTCGCTTCAGCCGCTTGTAGAAAATTGTATTTATCATGGAATTAAACCCAGTGGTGAACCTGGTAATATTCTCATAACTTCCAACTTGATAAAGAATACGCTTTACATTACAGTAGAAGATGACGGTCTTGGTATGTCTCCTGAAGAAATCCAACATATACAAAGCGAATATTTAGAAGAAAATCTTATGAGCTTCGGCTTACGCGGGACGATCGCCCGTCTTAAGATACATTACGGAACTAATGATATATATGAGGTAACAAGTGAGCGGTTTAAAGGCTCTACCGTCACTCTCAAAATACCAGTTAAGGAGGAAATCGAATGACTCACAAACGATTAAAAGTGTTATTAGTTGATGATGAACAAAATACCCGAAATCTTCTTAGATTATGTATCGACTGGGAATCTCTTGATATGGAGGTTATAGCTGATGCTACTAGCGGTATAGAGGCTCTAAATATTATAGAAGAAGTTAAACCCGATATTGTTCTTACAGATATTGAGATGCCCTATATGGACGGCATTACACTCAGCAAGCAAATCATGGAGCATTATATAGATATTAGTGTAGTTATTATCACTGCCCATGAACAATTTACTTATGCACAGCAAGCAGTCTCTATCGGCGTTTCCGACTTTATTTTAAAACCCATAGATGCTGATATTATCACAACTACTTTAAAAAAACTTTCAGATAAAATAGTAGAAAAAAGACAAAAACTTATCCAACAGGAAATTTCTTTTAAATATATTAAAGACAATACACTAGAACTTAGAAATAAGTTTTTATATGGACTCATTAACGGCAATCTTTCAGACATGGATTTATTTAATCATTTAGAAGTCACCAAAGCTTTGTTAAACCAAGAGGCTTATCCCGTACAACTTGCTGTCATTAAAGTGCTATTTGATAATAATAAATATACAGATGCCAAAAGACGTCGTATTCTTCATAACTGTATCATTTATATCGAAGAAACCTTTACTATGATTGAAAACCTCTACGCCTTTTTAGATGCTCATCATCAAATTGTAGTCATTTGCAGCGAAAAAAATACTTATCTGCCTGAACTTAGTGAACGTATTACCGCTTATTTGAAATCTAACCTTAGTACAACCGTATATTGTGGGATAGGCACTGTTGCCACACACACTGGTGAGATTGCCTATTCTTATCAGTATGCAAAAAATGCACTTAAACTCTGTTATATTTTAGATGAAGAAATTGTTTATAATCATAATTTTGAGAATCTAAATACCCATTACAATAGATCATCTGATAATCCATTAGATCATTTGATTTTACTTGTTAAATCTGGGTTATCCACACAGGCATCTGAAGCTGCTTGTGAGCTGCTGCATGATTCGCTGCAAGATAGCCTTACGGATTTAAGTGCCATCAAATATCAAGCAATTAGTATTTTAACTCAGGTAAAAGAGGCGTTGATTCATACAGGCGTATCAGCAACCTCCTTAAATTTTAATGATTTATCGTATAGCCATTTGATAAGTGTTAAATTGTATACTGATATTGAAAAATACGTAATAAATACTATTTCTGAGTTTTGTCAGCTGATGTATAACGAAAACGGTAATCGGCTTAATGATACCATCTCACAAATTATCCATTATCTCGAAGAACATTACAGTGATGAAGATCTATCTTTAACTAGCCTTGCAAAAGTTTTTTTTATTAATCCCAGTTATTTAAGCCGTATCTTCAAAAAGGCAACCCATAAATCTTTTACTGAGTATCTAGTAGAACTGAGGGTTCAAAAAGCCATTAATCTCCTTCAGCTTACAAACTACAAGGCATATCAACTGGCACAAATGGTTGGTATTCCCGATCCCAATTATTTTATAAAATGCTTTAGGAAGGTGACTGGTGTAAGCCTGCAGGAATTCAAAACTCAGCTTAGCTAACGAAATAAACAGGAGGAATTGTTGAATTTCTCCTGTTTATTTCGTTAATTTATTTAGTTTCAATTTCTACTACAAATTCTCAATGTTATGTTGTTTCCCTTTCCACCAAGGACGCTTCAAATACCACATGCCTTAGGCAAGGCTTGTTTTCTGGTTCCGCCTCAATGTTTTCAACAATCATCTTTGTAACCTGCTCGCCCATTTCTCGTCCCGGCATCTCCATAGAAGTCATGGCCGTCTCGAGCATACCACCAATCGAGTGGCCTGTAAGACTTATAACTTTTACTTTTTTAGGAATTACTATCTGACGCTCTTTTAAGGCACGAATAGCACCAATTCCCTGCATATCTGCTGCGGCAATAATAGCATCCAAATCCGTAACTTCTTCTAGCAGCTGCATAGCCCCATCATATCCATCTTTAAAATAATTCCCCTTAGGCCAAGAAGATCCTGCCACATGTTCCTCCAGTCCATACTGTTTCATAGCTTTGTGGTACCCTTTGTATCTCTCTTTATACGGTATAATATCCATAGAACCATTAATAAGCCCGATACGTCTACAGTCTTTCTTTGCAAGATATTTTACCGCTTCATAGCCACAGGCATAATAGTCTGCCACGACACTCCCGATTGTCTTATCTTGTTTTCTGACCATCTGCATAACAGCAATACCGCTGCTCATAATATCTCTTAAAAGTCGTGCGTTTTGTCCTGTAGATGCAATAATAATCCCATCTACCAGTCCATTACGCAGCCTGTTTAGACATTCTTCCTCTGCATCTGGATCATCTTTTATATTACATATCATAACCCCATATCCCAGTTTACGTGCTTCCATTTCAATACCTTGTACAATTTCTCCAAAAATAGAAAGATTAATGCTTGGAACCACTATCCCTAAAGTGTGCCGTTTTCCCTGGCGTAAACCTTTTGCTATGAGATTCGGCTTATAACTAAGCTGTTCTACTGCCGCATATATTTTTTTCTTCGTATCTGGATGAACATAGGAGGTATTATTAAGTGCTCTTGAAACAGTACTGACATCCACACATGCCAGATTTGCAACATCCTTTAAAGTAGCCATATTTACAACTCCCCGCTTTGTGCAATCGTTTGTTCTTTTATCTCAGTTATAGCATATTTTCATCCTAAATTCAAACTTTTATATTATACAAGGATCCCCTCATCGCTTGATAGCAATAAAGGGACCTATCAGAAATTAAGACAATGCAAGCAGAGATTCTATAAACTTAGGTAGGGTATTAACTAAGGCTGAAACGGTAATCCCTAGGCAGAATATATAGCTAATTGTCATGCAGATCTGCAGAGCCCTCGGTTGTTTCAGACCTTTATTCACATCCTTTTTCCAAATCATTATTGTAATGAATAGTCCTGCTGCTGGAGTTGCTATCGCAGTTGCCACATTCGCAAAGTAGATGAGCTGTACCGGTGAACCGCCGTAGTTGAAACAGATGAGCGCTGCAATCGCAAGTACAATCATAGAACCCCAGCGAACATTCTTAGATTCTAGTGCTGTCTCTTTATCAAATCCTGCACACAGCAGTACCACGCCTCTTTGTGTATTTCCGAGCAAAGAAGAAAATCCAGCTCCCAAAAGAGCAATCCCCATGATATACTTTGCTGCACTCCCCATTATAGGTATCAGCATTTCAACCAGCTGTGATGGAGATTTAACTGCAGCCCCTGCAGGATAGAGTACAATCGCACCTACTACTACGATGGCTCCGCTGATTAGGATAACACCCATCACATGTGCAATCGCATCAGCTTTCATAACACCATTGAACATATCTTCTTTCTTCCATTTCTTCTCTGTCCCTAAATAGGTGCCATAAATACCCGTTGTCAGGGAAGCATTCGTACTAATAAATGCTAGTGCTGTCGCAAGACTTCCTTCAGGAAATCCCCACCGTGTCAGTCCACTTCCCATTTTTCCCCATACAGGTCCTCCTGTGCCAATAAGTGTTGCATAGAAAGCACAAATCATCCCTAGGATACATAGTGCAATGCCTTTTTCTACTTTCGAATAAACACCTTTAGAAAAATAGCAATAAATCATGACACAGATCATAACAAGTGCGCCTAACTTCCAATTCACCCCAAATATTAGATTCATGCCAGCACCCGTTCCAGATATGTTCCCCACAGTAAAAAACATACAAGCAAGGAAGGTAGCACTTCCCACAAACCCCGCTGCAGCCTTACCAAAATAATGCTTAATGGCATGAAGAGCCGGCATTCCTGTAAGCAGAGAAATACGGTACGTACTCAGCATAAAGGTGATTCCTATAAAAGTTATTGGTATAAGCAGCCATATCAAGGAATAACCATATTGTGAACCGAGTATTGATGCCGTTGTTATGGCACCAGGCCCAATGACTACGCCTGTCAAGACAATTCCTGGCCCAATTCTCTTTAATAAAGCTTTAAATGGAAGGCATTCTATCTTACTTTGATCAAAAACTTCCTGCGAAGCTTTATTTGCATTTTTAACCATTCTCATACTCCTCTTATTTAAAACAAGATGCATTACCTACTATTTAGCTCTATAAACCAAAGATATCCTTTTGATCATAATATAGAGAAACAACATATAAACTTGAGTTATTCATCACTATAATGTTGTTTCTCAGAATGATTTCACATCACATATTATCGTGAATAACTAAAATTTAAAGATGTGAAATCTATATTATAATATCATAAAATAGACTTAATAAAAATCTCTTGAGGATTCAGCATAATGCTTTAAGCAAGACGTTATGTTGTTTCTCTTTCTATTAAAGAAGCTTCAAACACCATATGCCTTAAGCTCGGCTTGTTTTCTGGCTCCGCTTCAATACTTTCAATAATCATCTTCGTAACCTGTTCACCCATTTGCCAGGCCGGCATCTCCATAGAAGTCATTGCAGTCTCTAGCACACTGCCAATAGAATGCCCCGTAAGACTAATAACTTTTACTTTCTCGGGTATTGCTATTTGCCTTTCCGCCAAAGCACGAATAGCTCCAATTCCCTGCATATCTACTGCCACAATAATGGCATCGAGGGCAGGAGCTTCCTTTAACAACTGAACAGTTGCGTCATATCCACCCTTAAAATAATTTCCCTTAGACCAAGCTGAGTCAGCCACATGCTCTTCCAGCTCATGTTCTTTCATTGCCTTATGATAGCCTTTGTATCTCTCTTTATACGGTATAATGTTCATAGAACCATTGATGAGCCCTATGTTGCGGCACCCTTTCTTTGCAAGATATTTGACCGCTTCATAGCCACAGGCATAATAATCTGCCACAACACTCCCTATTGTCTTATCTTGTTTTCTGACCATCTGCATAATAGCAATACCGCTGCTCATAATATCTCTCAAAAGTTGTGCATTCTGTCCTGTAGATGCAATAATAATCCCATCCACTAGTCCATTACGCAGCCTGTTTAGACATTCTTCCTCTGCCTCTGGATGATCTTTTGTATTGCAGATCATCACCCCATACCCCAGCTTACGCGCCTCCATTTCGATGCCTTGTACAATTTCTCCAAAAATAGAAAAGTTAATGCCAGGAACCACTACGCCTAAAGTATGTCTTTTTCCTTGCCGCAAACCTTTGGCAATCAAATTAGGTTTATAACCGAGCTGTTCCACAGCGGCATATATTTTCTTCTTCGTCTCTGAGTGAACATAGGAGGTATTATTAAGTGCTCTTGAAACAGTACTGACATCCACCCGTGCCAGCTTGGCGACATCCTTTAAATTAGCCATTCTTACAACCTCCTCATTTTATGCTATCATTTGTTCTACAGCGTATCCAGGGTATTATAAATAGACCTCCAAACGGTACTTACCCATTCAAAGGCCTATAAATGCTTACCATAACTAAATAGCCGCTTCAATATTTTAGGATTGACTGAGCGCTATGTTTTTCTTAGCTATAATACCAACTATAATTGCAATCACAATTGCACTGACGCCAATCACATCAGTAATTGTCCCCGCAACAATCATCATTAAAGCTGCAACCCCAAACAATATACGCTGAATAGTATTGATCTTTACAAAAAGACATCCCTCTGAAGCTGCAACTAAACAGAATACGCCTATGATGGCTGTTGTACAGGCTACTATAGTACTTATAACCGTATCATCTCCATTGAGGAGTAAAGACGGAGATGTAATGAATATAAATGGAACAATATAAGCTACAATACCGAATCTAAACGCTCTAAATCCTGTTTTATTAGGATCAGCGCCTGCAATTGCTGCTGCTGTATAAGCTGTCAGTGCAACTGGCGGCGTAATGGCTCCTAAACATGAGAATATGAAAATAAACATATGAGCCGCTAGTGTTATAGCACCCATCTCAACAAGCGGCGGTGCAAGAACAGAAGCTAAAATGATATATACCGCCGTAGGTGGCATGCCACACCCCAGAATAATTGCAATGATCGCAACTAATAGTGTACCTATATATAGGTTTCCCCCAGCTATACTGATAAGCTGATAAGAAAGCTTTGCACCTAAACCAGTCATTGATAAAACACCAACAATTAATCCTGCACATGCACAAGTTGCCACAATTGCAACTGCTCCTGCTGAACCATCATACAAAGCAGTTAATATATTTTTAAGTGTCGGTCTATTCTCTTTTTGTGTACATGCAATGGCAAGGATTGATACAATACAGTAAACCGCTGCCTTAGTTGCACTAAATCCAATGGATATAAGTCCAATTAAGACCAAAATAGGAATGGCATTAAGCATTTTTCTGCCAACTACAGCAGCTATCGGAGGCAGCTCTGACTTCGCTAAGCCTTTTAATCCTGATTGTACAGCAATACTGTCAACCGAAAGCATGACTGAAAGATAGTACAAAAGAGCAGGAATAATAGCAGCCCTTGCTATAACAACATACGGAAGACCTACATAATCTGCCATGATAAATGCTCCTGCTCCCATAATTGGCGGCGTAAACATACCTCCACTTGACGCAACAGCCTCTACAGCTGCGGCTTCATAATCTTTATACCCAGTTCTTTTCATAAGCGGAATCGTAAAAGAACCAGTAGTCACAACATTCGCTGCCGAACTGCCTGAAATCATTCCCATTAAACCACTGGCAACAATTGCAGTTTTTGCCGGACCTCCCCGATACCTCCCAGTGACTATGTAGGCAAAATCAACAAACCATTGTCCTACTCCAAAAGATGCTAAAAAAGATCCAAATACAATAAAAACCATTATAAATGTAGCCGCAATACCAACTGGCGTACCAAAAATGCCTTCAGTAGAAACATACATAAATGTAACAACTCTTTTCCATGTTTCACCCCGGTGTGCCAAAAATCCCGGCATGTATGGACCTGCTACAGTATAAAGAACAAAAACAGCAGAAATAATACTAAGAATTTTACCCGTTGTTCGCTGTGCTGCAATAAGTACTAAAACGATCATAATTGTACCCATAACAACATCCATCGCTGGCGCCGGGCCAGTCTTTAAAACGCGATCGTTCCAAATAGCCATAATATATATTCCACCTATAATTAGACTTATAGCAAGAATCAAGTCTATTGCCCTTGTCCAAAAATATGTTTGGTCTTTAATTTTTAGAGGCTTCATAATATAGACTGTTGGTACCAGCAATGTTAATAACAAAGAACGTTGTGCCATTACTGATGTTGACCCAAATGAGGCAAAATACAAAAATATACACGAACATAAAATATAAGCTACTTTAACATAGTATTCCGGAAGTTTTGCTAGATGTGATTTAATCATTAATTACCCCCACTTCCTTATAGTACATAAGCGCACCTGGATGAATGTCAATAGGACAACCAATAGCCGCTCCTTCTAAAGTTAATGCTTTAGCAGCCGGATTCGATTCTTTAAGTTGATCCAAATTTTCAAAGAATGTCTTAGTGATGTCATATACAAGCTCTGTGGGTAAATCCGCACTACAAACTACCATATTTGACACATAAATAGTCTGAATATCCGAATCAGTTCCATACACATCTGCTGGGATTGTAATTGCTTGATAATAAGGGTAATTTTTTAATATATTGTCTATTTTATCCTTTTCAGGTGAAAGAATCACCATATTTTTCGCGTTAGTTGCTGCAAGTTCCAAAATAGCCGATGCAGGTGCCGCCGATTGAACCACAACTGCATGCGCAGTACCATCTGTCAACGCCGTCATACCATCTGAATAGGTAACGTAACTTGCTGTAACATCATTTATTGAAAATCCGTATTCAGCGAATACCTCATTTGCCATAGTAATAGCTGCACCGCCAGCCGGTCCTAAAACCACCGTTTTACCTTTCAAATCCGCAATAGAGTTAATTCCAGAAGACTTTAAGGTTACAACATGAAAAATACCTTTAGATAAGCCTGTCATAATAGCTTGAACAGAAGATAGTTTATTACTATAAGGATCTTTGCCATTAACAGCAGCATAGGCTAAAGATGCCTGTGTAATAGCTAAGTCAGCTGTTCCCTCTTGGATAAGGGAGTTGTTCTCAGTAGCTCCTCCCGTTACCTGTGCAGTAGTATCAATACCCAGATTATCATTAATAATTTGAGCCATTGTAATCCCAATTGGATAATACGCCCCGCCTGTACCAGCTGTCCCAATAGTTAAGAACTTAGGTTTTGTATAGCTTTTTTCACTGTTATCTGTAGCATTAGCACTATTTTCTACCACCTCAGCACTCTTTGTTGACCCACTATTTGTGTTAGCTCCTCCACAGGCTGTTAACACAGAACTAGACAATAATAAAGACAAAAGTACACTCAATATTTTTTTCATACAATTACCCCCTTCTCATAAATCACATTGCACTATTATTGGAAAAAAGATGCCCTCTACCCTACTATATATGTAGATCAGCAAATGGCATCTTGCTAAATTTATATTACAGTGTCACTTTACTACAGCCGCTTTTTTCAAGTCCTGCTCTAACCCAGTCTTTTTCTTCTTGGCTTAGTGGAAGAACTGGACGATGCATAAGGGCATTCTCGAATATACCTCTTTGTACGAGTGCTTCTTTCATACGAGCGTGTGCTTCACCACTTGGTTGTCCACCTCCATAGATCGCTTGAGAAATTGGATATAATTTTTCTGCATATTCGCGGCATTTTGCATAATCTTGAGCTTTTACAGCTTTCCAAGCTTCTGTGATTATTTCTGGAACACAGCCAGCAAAACCGATAAGTGCTCCGTCCATTCCTGGATACCAAGAAGTCATTAATGTTTCATCATGACATGTGATTAAAGAAATGTCTGGGCATTCTCTGCGTAGTATGCGAACATCATGTTCATAAAGAGCTGTTACACGAGTTCCCATCTTGATACATTTTACATGATCAATTTCTTTACACATCTTTACTAAAGTTTCTACTGGATAGAAAGCTTTTGAAGTAGCTGGATATAAATGAATGATAATATCAATGTCAGCACCTTCTGCAACGTCTTTTACATATTCAAATGGAGCATTAGGATTCATACCAAAACGCAGCCACATATGAGGAGGCATGAGGAGAATGCCGTCAGCACCTGCTTCTTTTGCTTCTATTGCCATTTCTATAGATTCTCTTGTATTTTCACAGTTGATACCGGAAATGATGGTCATCTCATCGCCAACTTCATCTGCAACAATTTCTACTACTCTTTTACGTTCTGCTCTAGTAAGTCCTGTAATCTCACCTGTATGTCCGTTACATACCAGACCACCAATTTCATCAAACGTCGACAACCATTTCACATATTTTCTAAGTAATGGTTCATTGATACTATAGTCATCAAACATTGGAATTGAAATTGCAGGGAAAATAGTTTTGAAGTTTTTTACTTTTGCCATAATTATAATCTCCTTTATATTCATATGATTAATTAATAGTTAAAATGAGTGCGTACAACCTGCATCAACACTGCGCATATATTGTGCAAATTGTACAAATAATTACTTTGCGCAATCATTTGTATGTGTAATATATTTATATCACATTACTATTTAATCATCAATATTAATAAAGCTTCCTGCAATTTTTTGCATATATTCGAAATTATGCACATATGTTATGCAATTTTTTTCTTATAAAAATAGTAAATGACTTAAACATACTAAAATCCGTAGAAGGCTGCCCTTTCTACGGATTTTAGTATGTTTAAGTCATTTTTAAAAACCTTATTTATTGATCATATACTTATAAAACTCTTTTGGAGTAATCCCATATTCATTTTTAAAAGCTCTCAAAAAATTGCAATAATCTCCAAAACCTATAAGTTTATAAATTTCTATCAAAGGAAGATTTTGAAGAATTAATTCCTTAGCAGTAATCAATTTTTTCTGTATAATGTAGCGATGAATAGTGGTTCCCGTATGCTTTTTAAATTCTCTGGATAAATAAAATTTAGATACGTAAAATTGGCTTGCTAAATAATCCAAGGGTATTTCTTCCTCTATGTGTTCTTCAATATAGCGCATTACCGCTTGAATGAGATGATTATTTTTAACATCTACCTTCATTTGTAAAGCGATATCATCTCTTTGCAAATAACTTTTATTAATTATAAGTAAAAGGTCTGTAATATAGGCTTTATAGTCTATGTCTCCCCCAAAACGATCTTGCTCTTTACAATTTAACAACTTTATAAATATTAGTTTTATACTTTGAACGATCTCCATAGGGAGCCGTGCTACATTATGTTCTTTTATTATTTCAGGCATAAAACAGCTTGCAAGATTTGTCTTTGAAGTAGAAAGCACTTTTACAAATTCTTTATCTATCCACAGAACCATACGTTCATAAGGCTTAGAGTTATCTTTAAAAACGGGTTGATGAAGCTCATTAGAATTAATAATTACAATGTCACCTGGAAGCAATCTATATATTTTTCCTTCTATTAAATAATCAACATCTCCGGCGAGAAATAAATAAATCTCATAAAAGTCATGGTGATGAAGCTGTATTTGATTTAAGTATTTATCTTTATAATGAAAAACCTCATATTCTGCCTCTAACATAATTTGACGCGCTGTATATTTTTGTTTTTTATTCATAGGATCACCTTCAATGTTATTATATAAATTATGAGCAATTTTTGCAAGTTTAAGGTCTTTTATAGACTAGGATTATTTTTTTATACTTGTTATACTTGAAATACAACCACGCAATAAATTTAAAGAGGAGGTTATTTATGAAATTATCATTTAGATGGTACGGTATGGATGATGCAATAACTCTTGATTATATTAGACAAATCCCTAATATGGAAAGTATTGTTACTGCAATCTATGATGTTCCAGTCGGATCGGTTTGGAGTAATGAAAGTATTATAAATCTCAAAAATCAGGTGGAAGAATCAGGACTTAAGTTTGATGTTATTGAAAGTGTACCTGTTCATGAAGATATTAAGCTCGGACTGCCTACTCGTGACCAATATATCGAAAACTATAAAGAAAACATCTGCCGTCTAGCAAAAGCAGGCGTCAAAGTCATCTGCTATAACTTTATGCCAGTATTTGACTGGACACGAACACAGCTTGATAAGATGCTTGAAGATAAGTCTACAGCTCTTGTTTACTATAAAGATCAGGTTGAAAAAATGGATCCGCTCACAGGCGAATTATCTCTCCCTGGCTGGGACTCAAGTTATAAAAAAGAAGATCTTCAAAAATTATTTGATGCTTACTCAAAGGTTGACGAAGAAAAATTATGGGACAATCTTGAATATTTCCTAAAACAAATTATTCCTGTTGCAGAGCAAAATGATATTAAAATGGCTATTCACCCTGATGATCCGCCATGGCCTATTTTTGGCTTACCACGACTTATTACGTGCGAACAGAATTTGGATCGCTTCTTAAAACTCGTTGATAGCACATACAATGGCTTAACATTTTGTACCGGCTCACTTGGCTGCGCCAAAACCAATGATATGGTTAAGCTGGTAGATAAATATGCCGCTCAGGGCAGAATCCACTTTATGCATATACGTAATGTTAAAATTCTTGATGACGGAAGCTTTGAAGAATCTGCTCATTTCTCACCTTGTGGTTCTTTAGATATTGTTGAGATTGTAAAAGCTTTACACAAAAACAACTTTGATGGTTATGTACGTCCTGACCACGGCCGTATGATCTGGGGAGAAACCGGAAGACCTGGCTATGGTTTATTTGATAGAGCATTAGGTGCTGCGTATCTTACAGGTATATGGGAAACCCTTTCAAAAACAAGTAAGGAGTAATCAACTATGAATCTGCCTTTTAATATTAATCTGACTAATAAAGTTGTTGTTGTAACTGGAGCTGGTGGTGTGCTTTGTGGTATGTTTGCAAAGGCTATTGCTAAGTGTGGTGCAAAAGTTGCTCTTCTTGATCTTAATCTAGAAGCTGCACAGAAACTTGCAGATGAACTAACTTCTGCAGGCTATATCGCCAAAGCTTACAAAGCCAATGTACTTGATAAGGCCGATCTTGAACAAGTACACGCTGCTGTTTCAAGTGATTTAGGACCATGTGATATTTTAGTTAATGGTGCTGGAGGCAATAGCCCTAAAGCCACCACTACAAACGAATATTATTTCCCAGGAGATATAGATAAAGATATTGTTACATTCTTCGATCTTGATACTGCTGGGGTAGAGTTTGTATTTAATTTAAATTTCCTAGGCACACTCATTCCTACACAAGTCTTTGCAAAAGATATGTTAGATAAAAAAGATGCCACCATTTTAAACGTTTCTTCGATGAATGCCTTTACACCTCTTACAAAAATCCCCGCCTATTCTGGAGCAAAGGCAGCTATTAGCAACTTTACGCAATGGCTTGCCGTTCATTTCTCAAAATCAGGCATAAGAGTCAATGCAATCGCTCCCGGTTTTTTTGTAACTGCACAAAATGAAAAATTATTATTTAATGAAGATGGTACCCCTACAGTACGTAGCGAAAAAATTCTTAATGCTACTCCTATGAACCGTTATGGTGAAGCTGAAGAATTAATTGGAACGCTTTTATATTTACTTTCTAATGAAGCATCTGGCTTTGTAACAGGCGTAGTTATTCCTGTTGATGGCGGTTTCAGCGCTTATTCTGGCGTATAAAAACCAAAACACAAAAGCTACTTAACGTCATATTTTGATATGATGTTAAGTAGCTTTTTTATTACTATAAAACCATTACCCTAAGATCAACTTCCTTATTATAGTAAGTTATGTTGATCTTAGTACCTCTTAGGCCGATAAGTGCCTAATGAAACCTTGCAGCTTATTCCTAAGGATGAATGCTTTTGTAATTATATTTTCATATAACTTACTACTTACATTCATATTTGGTTTTACATAGTTAGTATATCTTGTTTAGAGTATATTATACTTGTAATATTTCCCTTATATCTGTGTAACCTTAAATACGCTCACCTTTTCTTTAAGCTGCCCGGCAAGCTCTTTTAAATCTTGCGTATGCGAAACAATGCCATCTATACTAGCTAACTGTTCTTCTGTCGCAGCTGAAACTTCTTCTGTTGCCGCTGAATTTTGTTCTGTTGCAACCGAAAGTGTTTCTAAAATATGAATTATTTCATCTTTTTCTCTTTCCATTTCAAAGCTATATCCTTTAATATTACGTATATCTTCTGTAATACCTTGTAAAGCTTCTAATATCTGATTAAAAATAGACTTAGCTTCTATTACGGCATCATTTTGTTCCTTAGCTATTGCTCCGCCTTCTTCCATAGCTTTAACAGCAGCATTTGACCTCTCCTGTATTTCACTTATTAACTCTTTAACTTTGCCAGTAGACATGGCGGATTGGGCCGCCAGTTTTCTTACTTCTTCAGCAACGACAGCAAATCCTCTCCCTTGTTCTCCAGCTCTTGCAGCTTCTATAGCAGCGTTTAAAGCTAATAAATTAGTTTGATCAGATATCTGACTAATAACCTCTGCAATGGCACTGATTTCTATAGAGCTTCTGTCAACTTCCAGTACGATTTCATTAACCTTTTGTGCCGCTTTGCTATTCTCTTCTGATTTATTCGTAAGGATCTTAATTGCCTCTAATCCTTTGCTGCTTATACCGCTTGTTGCAGCTGCTGCTTCATCAGTTTTTACTGTAAGCTTTGTTACCTGCTCTATTCTTTCTGATAAACTTTTGACTCTCATAACACCATGCTCTGTCCCTCTCGCTTGTTCCTCTGAACTTTGTGCAATTTCATTAACAGAAACTGCTACCTCATTAATAGTTACTGTGTTTTCATCAACGATACTATCTAATAGTTCTGAGGATTTAAATACTACATCCACTGAATTCTTCACAGAACCTATGAGCTCATTAACATTTTTCACCATTATATTAAATGATTCATTAAGTCTCCCAATCTCATCTCTATTCTTTATACCCAAATCCTGTATGTATAGATCACCCGAGGCTACAGCATCTACAGCTTTTCCAATCTTTTTAATAGGAACAGCTATGTGTTGTGCAAATATTATAATAACTATAGATCCTATAACTATAACGCCTAAAAGCATCATAATCATTGTAATAAAAATCTTACTTGAACCTACATTAAAGTCATTCATATAAGTTCCAGCACTCACAACCCAACCCCAGTGCGGATCAGTCTTTTGATAAGCAACCTTATCAGAAATTTTTTGCGAATTGGGAAGTGTCCACCAGTAAGTTAGATAGCCTCCTCCCTCATTTCCTATTCTGATCTGTTCTTTCACAAAATACGAACCATCTTTCTTATCTTGAGCATCCAGTACATTCTTACCTTCAAGGGTAGGATGTGCTGCTTCAATACCTTCTTGTGTATAGGCCAGTAAATAGCCATTTTCTCCAAGATTTATATTCTTATTAATCGGTCTTGTCCCATCGGCATCTTTCTCACCCAGCATATATTCTCTAACTCTTTCTTGCGCCTCATCTAGTGTTAGCTTCCCTCCATCTACAAGTATTTGATTTTGTTCAATAACTTGCAGTGTCATCTCTACACTATTTTTCAGAAGAACCTTCCCGCTCTCTTCAAGTTCTTGTTTCGCAACACTATAGCTTACTAAGCCTAGAGCAAGTACTGGTATGATTAACAATAACTCTGTTACCAAAATAAGTTTCGTCCTAATAGCTAATCCTTTAGCTTGTTTTAATGAGTTTTTCATTATGTATGTCTCCCTCCATGTCTTCATTCTAATTATCGACATTTTATTACAATAACTTTATAGATGGAGACCCTATGATACTTTCAAAAACAATAAATAAAATGAGCCTATTTAGAAAATATTTTTCTCTTTAAATATATTATATAAATGTATGGTATTATTGTTTATTATAAACTAAAGAGATTATCACTATAATCTTAAAAAAATCATTTTAAATAACAGGAGGTAATCCAATGAATAAAATCACATTAGAAGTGTGTGTGGACTCCGTAGAATCAGCTTTAGCTGCACAAAAAGGCGGAGCAACACGATTGGAGGTATGCAGTAATCTAATAATAGGCGGCACTACTCCTACATCAAGCTTAATTGATTTAGTTAACGCATCAGTAGATATCCCTTTGCATGTGCTTATAAGGCCTAGATTTGGGGACTTTTGTTATACACCATTTGAGTTCGAATATATTAAGCGAGAAATCAAAGTTGCAAAAGAACATGGTGCAAAAGGAATAGTTATTGGCATTTTAACTCCAAACGGCGACCTAGATATTGAACGCTTAAAAGTTCTCATTGATCTTGCAAAACCACTGCATATCACCTTGCATAGAGCATTTGATGTATGTAAAAATCCTTTTGAAGCGCTTGAACAAGTAAAATCCCTTGGAATTGACACAATTCTTACATCAGGTCAGCAGCAAACCTGTATCCAAGGTGCTTCCTGTATTAAAGAACTTGTAAATAAAGCAGGAAATCAAGTTGAAATATTAGTAGGCAGCGGATTAAATTCTAGTAACATTGAAGAAATAGTAAAGACAACTCATGCAAAAGCCTATCATCTTTCCGGCAAGAAAGAGAAAGAAAGCCCGATGCTTTATAGGCCTCAAACAGTAACTATGGGATTACCTATCTTATCCGAATATACTATTTGGGAAACAGACTGGCTTGAAATTGAGAAAGTTAAAGATATCATAAATAGAATTCATCTTTAGATTTATTTTAATCCACCCATCAATACCTTTAAATAAACTATAGTCTTTAAATGCAATTCGTAGCCCATATAGTGGTTTATACTTAAATAATATAAGCCATATCACCATAGGGGCTATTAACAGATACAGATACCTACCCCTATAAATATTTTTTAGTAGATTGTTATTCTTGAGCTTAGTTATCCATTCTTTATTACGCTGAGTACTACTCGTAAAGAACTTGTTTATTCTCTTTGTCGGTGTATACACTTCTAACGCCTCCTTCTTAGCTGCTATCCTCTTTTATTTGTACATATCTGCTGCGACAACTACAGCACTGCGCATACACCTTGGTAAATCTCTACTATTTAATATGACATACACTACTTTAGTTTATAAATATATATCATAACTATTTCTTTAAGTCATATTAAAAACTCCTTATCTCATTAAAAAATGACCACTCCCTTTATCTATAAGGTCATAGTCATTCTTTATTTATTTATTATAAAAATAAATAAATATAATAAGTTATTAGCAGGATTATTTTACCCACTTACACTTTAGGAAGTAATATAGTGACTTTCGTTCCCTTCCCAAGCTCGCTTTCTATCTGCACTACATTGGTTCCATAAGCTATATTAAGCCTTTTTATAACGTTATTAATGCCAATCCCTCTATGTTTAGTGAGTCCACTTGGCTCTGTACAAACAATTTCTTGTAGCCTTTGTTCATCCATGCCTACACCATCGTCTTGTATGATTATTCGGATGCATTGCCCCTCATCTTTCACACTTATTTCTAATATTCCATGACTTTTAGGCTCTAGCCCGTGTATGATGGCATTTTCTACAAAGGGCTGGAGGATCATACTGGGTATAGTAAAGTTTTCGACCTTTGAATCTAGATATGTATCAAAATAGAATCTATTTCCAAATCGCTTACTTTGAATGTACAGATAGCTCTCTACAACCTTATATTCTTCTCCTAGTGTGACATTCATACTTATTCTTTTTAAGTTATACCACAGCAAACTAGAAAGTTCTTTAATCATGAGCTTTGTCTGCTCGGCACTTTCAATCTCTGCAAGAGCAGAAATACTATTGAGTGTATTAAAGAGAAAGTGTGGGTTAATCTGAGACTGCAGCAAATCCAGTTCTGTTTTATTAAGTAAATGAGATACCTCTAAATTTTTGATTTGTTCTTGTTTTAATTCATTTTCTATCTGCCCCTTTTGTTTTATAGTTTCTATCAGTTGTTTGAGTCTAATAACCATATTATTAAAAGACTTCACAAGAATACTTACTTCTTCTCCAGTCTTTATGTCAATCAGTTCAATGTCTAAATTTCCTTCTGCCACTTCTTTTGACATAATAGCTAACTTATGGATAGGCATAGCAATATTTCTAGAAAATCTTATAGCAAATATAAAACATAACAGCGTAATAAAAAACATTAAGAGATAAATAATATTTTCTCCTATAATAAGATTTCGCTCCAAACCGGCATAATAACTTTGCGCATCTCTCATTTGTAGCACTAACAAAATCTTCACTTCACTCTGCATATAGCCGCTTAATCTATAAAGCTCCTCTACGTATTTATCAATATAAATACGTTCTGTTTCTTTTTCCGCTAACTGAATAAATCTGACCTTTTTTTCATTAAAGGTCTCAACCATGCTGAGGATGTCCCTACCCTTATAGTAAATTTTCTCATTATCAGATGTTTGAATCTCCTTAAGTTTATTTACTACTTTATTATACTCTTTCTCATAATTCCCTAAATTATTTTGTTCTGTATTATATAAATACTCAACAACCATATTAACTATATTATCTATCGCAACGGATACCTCATCAATTTTTTCTGCTCTTCTTAGTATAGAATCAAAGCTTTCATAGTAAAGCTGAGTTTTATAAAGAAAGGAAATATTAGTCAAGGACATAATGAGTATAATAATAAAGAAATAAACTAACAACTGCTTTTTCAAGCTAAAGCTTTTGATATCAAGGCCTTTTATACTAGGTTTCTTCATTTTTATCACCTCATACCAAACTCTCTATATTCTTTTGGCGTAAGCCCTACAATCTTTTTAAAAATCCTTGTGAAATAACTCGAATCCGAATACCCTACTGCTATAGCTATCTCTCTTATACTTTTATCCTTATTGTCTAAAAGTTTTTTTGCATAACTGATTCGTTTGCCTGTTACATAGTCTATAAAGTTCATACCTGTTTCTTCTTTAAATATTTTACTTAAATATTGTGGACTAATTCCAACTTCTTGCGCTATACACTCTAATGAGATATCTGCAAAAACATTTTTATGAATACTACTATGTATTTTTGTAAAAATCATCTTTTCTTTCAAATCCTGTATTTCTTCTATAAGCTGGAGAATATTAAATAAGTTTCTTCTGCTCCAGATCCTTATTTCTGCTATATCACTTAAATGCGTAAGATCATCCATTGTTCCTATCATTGTCAGCGTATTAATTCCAATCCCTAATTGCAGCATCGTTCTCTTAACGATAGATAAAAGCTGTGATAAATACTCTTTTATATCTTTCATTTCAGAAAACTCATTAAATACTCCCTCTAGAATATCTTCTATAACTTGTTTTGACTGTACTATATCCCCTACCTTGATTAAATCTATAAGTTTTTCTTCAAGTTGAACCGGATATCTTATATTCTCCTTTGCTAAGCTCTCTTTCATTTCAATATAATGGATAACATTATTACATTTTAGAGCAGCTTTTAAAGCTAAATACCCCTCACTATAAGATTCTTTAGAAAACTCTATAGAAGTTGCTACATTTCCTATTCCTATTCCTACAGGAACATTAGCTACTACGCTTATCCTTCTTTTTATTTCTTCCCCAATTTTTTTAGACTCCTTACAAATCTCTTCACTATTTTCATTTCCATCCACCGGAAACCATAAGGGGATTCCCCTTCCAACAAAGTCTCCTATTATACACTTTCTCATTGTTACCACTAAATTTTTTATCCCCTGCAAAATTTTGCTTTTAATATTTTTAATTTGTATTTCATCTCCAGAATTGTACGAAATATCTTTTTTAAATCCTATTAACATAAAGTAGCCCTTATTAATATTATACTGAAAAAAAGCTGCATAGTTTTTTAAGTCTTCTTGCTTTATACTGCCATAAATCATCTGGGATATAAGTTCTTTCTGCACAAGGGGTTTAATGCTATTCACTTTTTCTTCTAAGGTGCCATCATTATTATTTTTTTCTTTTTTATAGTTAATGGTGTTTATTAATGATCTTATCTTTTCTACTGTATCTTGATCATTTATAGGTTTAAGCAGATAGCCTCTCACCCCCATATTAAGTGCATTTTGTACGTAATTAAAGCTATCATACGCTGTAAGTATTAAGATATTAGCCTCTTCAAACTCCTCTAATATCTGCTTTGAAGCATCTATGCCATTTAATATAGGCATCTTAATATCTATAATAAGCATATCTGGTTTAAGCATCTTATATAGATTCACAGCCTCTTGTCCATTTTTTGCCTCTCCTATTATGCTTACATCTGGAAATCTTCTATTAACCAAAGCCCTGATAGCATATAGAGATAAAGGCTCATCATCAACTATTAATAGCTTAATCATATATCCCCCACCTTTTATAATAAAGCACTAAATATTTCAGCCTTATTTAAATATGAAACTTCTAGAATAACCTTAACTTGCCCATTTTGAATTTCAAATTCTAATGCCATCCTTTTACATTTTTCTTCTTGACTTAATATATTGATTAGTAATTTATCAAAGAAAGCAATTAAGCTTGATTTAGTTATAAATATGGTTTTAAGCATTTTATCTTTATCAATAGCCACCTCAAAATTAAAATCATAATGTGTTCTTTGGATATTTATATAGTGTTCAATTACTTCTATTTCATAGTCAAGACATTCTTTCTCTTTTTCCTTGGATAAATATCTAAAAAACTTCAGGTATGAATCTAGTAGATTAAATGTCTTTGGTGCTTCTTCTATAAACGCCAGTTGGCTTGCATCAAGAAGAACACTATGAGTTAACTCTTTCAATCTTTCTTTATACACGCTTATCCCCCTATGGTCATTCGATATAATTATATTAATAATTATACACTATTTGCAGCTTTAATATAGCTGTATTTATATCCTCAACCTCCCTTGTAAAGTTTATAAGTATGTGGAAACTTTATTTTTATACTACAAAAGATAACTATAAGTAAACCTCACTTATAGTTATCTTTTATCTTCTAAACCATTGTATTAGCTCATGATTATACTTTACTTATATATTCCATATTCTTGAAGTGTTTCCCACATGGCCATGAAATTTTGTGGTGAAACATCACTTTGAATGTTATGAACACCCGCAAAGATAAATCCTCCTCCAGGAGCAAGATCTTCAATTCTTCTTTTAACTTCGTCTCTTACCTGCTGAGGTGTTCCAAAAGGTAATACATGTTGTGTATCTACACCACCGCCCCAAAAAGTCATGTCTTTGCCAAATTCTTTCTTGAGCAGTTTTGTATCCATATCTTGTGCATTAACTTGAACAGGGTTTAAGATATCTACGCCCTCTTCTATCAGATAAGGAATAAGTGGTTTTACTGCACCACAAGTATGGTAAAAGATATGAACTTTATTTTTAGCCTTACTTTTTATAAAACTAAATAATTTTTTATGATAAGGATGCACCATTTCTTTGTATAAATCCACTGAACAAAGCAGACTGTTTTGAGTCGCAAGATCATCAGCTTCTGATATGATAAGTACATTATCTCCCACTGTTTCTAGTGCTTTTTCCCAATACATCATCTTTAATTCTGTAATTTTGTTCATTAAAGCATGGGCATACTCAGGCTCTGCAAGCATATCACAGAAGAATTTCTCAAAACCACTCATCCACAGCGCCGTCTCCCATATACCTGCATACTGTCTTCCTAATATATAAGCTTTTTTATCTTCATATACATATTTGTCAGCTCTTGTTTTAAGTGTCGCAAATCTGCCTGGGTCTACTGGGTTTGGCCATGGATAGTTTTCCATATCAGTTATTGTATCTATCGTTTCAAGTGGTCGTTTAATCATATCGAAATAATGACCGTTTTTAACAGGCATTTTCCAGCCGATTCCCCATTCATCATTCATCTCATAATACTCACCACGTTCTTCCATATCTTTAGCTAATCCTTTTTCTAAAGGAGGCGTTGGATCAACACATCTTACATCTACACCTAATTTTTCTATTACATCTTCATCAACTCTTGCAAGTTGCTGCATGACATCACAGAGTTCAATTTCTTTTTTGGGTAATCCAAGATAGTCTCTTAAATTGATATAACTATGTTTATTAATACCTGTTAAGACGCTTGCCCCAAGGTCAAAGGGTATTTTATCCGATTCTTTATGTTCAAGTGCCATCTTTACTCTTTCAAAGCTTGTGTATTGCATAGTTTTGCCCCCTCTTTAGCTAATCTTTCACTTTTTTCTTTTCTTAATTTACCAGCTCGATCTATAAGTACTGCGATAAGTAACGTTGCTCCAATAACAAAGGTTTGCCAGTAGACATCTACACCTAAGAGCGTTAAGGCATTTGTTATAAGTGCCATAAGCAGTGATCCAAGAAAAGCACCTACAACTGTACCTTCTCCACCTTGCAAACTTGCCCCGCCTATAATAACTGCTGTTATCACTCTTAACTCTAGCCCTGTTCCAGCTGTAACCGCTGCAGCACCCAGCCTTGATGTCATAACGATTCCTGCAAAACCTGCCAAGGCTCCTACTATCACGTAATTTAATATTTTAATCTTATCTACATCTATTCCTGATAATTTAGCAGCCTTTTCATTGCCGCCTATATAATAACTCTGTCTAAAGAACCGCGACTTTCTAAGTAAAATATCTCCTATGATAACGAGTATTACCGCATACCAAATGGGCAGTTGAATACCTAATAACTTAGATTGTCCAACAGCATTAAAAGCTTCTCCTAAACCTGAAATATTTTGTCCTTTTGATATTATTAAAGTTAATCCTCTAAATAAGCTTAAACTTGCGAGCGTTGTTACAAAAGGGTTGATCCCTATTTTAGCTATAATAAAGCCATTGAATAAACCTACTAATCCGCCTATAGTTATACCTATTAATATGCCTACTACAACAGGCATCCCTTTTGTGATAAGCATAGCTGTCATTGCTCCAGTAAATGCAACAACTGATCCAACTGACATATCAAAACCACCAGAAACCATCAGGTTAGTCATACCTACTGCAATTAAAACTTCTATAGATAATCCTAGGAGAAGCGCCAACATATTTCCTGTCCCCAGGAAATAGGGTGAGGCAAAACTCATTATAATAAATACGCCCAAGACAATCGCAAAGATCATAAACTCTCTTTGTTTAGTCATTCTCTTTATAACATTCATCTTTATGCTCCCTTCTTACTTTTGCCTATGCCTGCTGCCAGGGCAATAACTTTTTCTTCATTGGCTTCTTGTCTTCCAAGTTCCCCAACGATTTGTCCTTCTTTCATAACAATCACCCGATCTGTAATCCCAAGCACCTCTGGCAGGTCAGAAGATATCACCATAATGGCAACACCCTTGGCTGCAAGATTTCTTAAAATAGTGTAAATCTCACTCTTTGCGCCTACATCTACGCCTCTTGTCGGCTCATCTACAATAAGAAGCTTTGGACAAATGCCAACCCATTTGGCAACTAAAACTTTTTGTTGGTTGCCTCCGGATAAGTTTTTAATAAACTGATGAACACTCGGGGTTGCTACACCAAATGCTTTGACAACGCTATGTGCATTTTCTTCAATACGGTCTTCTTTTAGAAAACCTTTCTCTGAAAACTTCGACAAACGATTAGCTGGCAAGTTATTTTTGATACAAAATTCTAAGTACAGCCCTTGCGTCTTTCTATCTTCACTTAAATACCCAATCCCTTTTTCAATGGCCTGCTTGCATGTTTTTATATTTATCTCCTGGCCCTCTAAGCATAACTTACCTGTATCTATAGGCTCTGCTCCAAAAATGGCCCTGCCGACCTCTGTTCTTCCAGCTCCTACAAGTCCTGCAAACCCGACTATCTCTCCAGCTCTTATATTAAAACTGATATTTTTAAAAGCTCCTTTTCTGCCGATGTTTTGTGCCTCAAAGAGTACTTCTCCTATTTTTGCCTCCTCTGATCTAGACCCAAAAATGTTTTCTATCTTTCGGCCTACCATTTTAGTCACCAAAAATTCTTCGTCAATATCTTCTATCCGTGCATCTGCTACATACTGTCCGTCCCTGAGGACTGTCACTGTGTCTGCTATTTCAAATATTTCATGCAAATGATGCGAAATATAAATACAAGAAATGCCTTTCGACTTAAGCACTCTTATATTTGTAAAAAGCTGTTTAACTTCAGCCTCTGTTAAAGATGAAGTTGGCTCATCAAGGACAAGAATCTTAGGATTAAATGACATCGCCTTAAGGATCTCTACTACTTGCTGATTAGCTATTGATAATTCTTTTACAAGCATAGCTGGATCAATATGATCTGCATTAAATAAAGCTAACATCTCTCTTGTATTCTTATGTAACGTTTTAACATCTATTATGTTTCCCATCTTAACAGGCTGCCTGTTAGCAAAAATGTTTTCTGCCACACTTAATCCTTGAATAAGACTTAACTCTTGATATACTACACTAATTCCTTTTTGATTAGCATCATTTGGAGAATCGAAATGAACTTCTTCTCCATCTAAATAAATAGTACCGCTATCAGGCTTATAGATCCCGCCAAGTGTAAGCATCAGTGTACTTTTTCCAGCACCATTCTCTCCCACTAAAGCATGGACCTCTCCTTTTTTGATTCTAAGATCTACACCACTTAGTGCTTTTACTCCCGGAAAGGTTTTAATAATCCCCTTCGCCTCAAGCATGTATTCACTCACCGTATTCACCTGCTTTCCATGTTGATGTATTTATTTAAGTCAGCCCAGAAAAGATTCTGGGCTAATAGAAAGACTATCTTTTGAAATATTTCGCGTTATCCTTATCAACAATAACTACACCTGTATCAACAGCTGCTGGAATACCAAGTACCCCTGCCGCAGCATTATCTGTTGTTATTTGTACCTTACTATTATTTAAATTATAAAGTATTTGTGTTGCATAATAAGGCATTAGAGCTGTTTGTTGTGCTACTGTAGCCGAAATAGTTCCTTCTTCAATAGCTTGAATAACTTCATTTCCTCTGTCCATTGCTATAACTTTTACTTTACCGCTGAGTCCTGCTTCTTTTACTGCTGTAGCTGCTCC
This sequence comes from Cellulosilyticum sp. I15G10I2, assembly GCF_900095725.1. Lineage (NCBI taxonomy): Bacteria > Bacillati > Bacillota > Clostridia > Lachnospirales > Cellulosilyticaceae > Cellulosilyticum > Cellulosilyticum sp. I15G10I2. The sequence continues at coordinate 60,885 of NZ_FMMP01000017.1, read as the reverse complement.
AGCACCACCTGCTCCTTCAACACATGCAATACCTGCAAGGTCAGGATATTTTTGTAATAAGCTCGCTGCCGCCTGTGCTGCCACAACTGGATCTGACTGTGTATCCGCAATTTGTACCACTTCGATTCCAGGATACTTACTAAATGCTTCTTGATAACCTTGCACACGTTCTTCAAGGTTCGATTGTCCTGGTTTAGTCATAATAGCAACTTTTCCTGTTTGACCTATCATCTCTGCCATCTTCTCTCCGCCCATTCTGCCTGCATTAATGTTTCCTGTTCCTACAAAAGCAAGTCTTTTGGAAGTTGGAAGGTCTGCATCTACAGTAACTACTGGGATTCCTGCATCAATAGCTTTATTAACGATAGCATCTAATGAAGGTTCAAATCCTACGACTACAATACCATTTGGTTTTTTAGCAATTGCTTGTTCAAAAGCCGAAACCATAGCATTCATATCATATTCTGCAGGCCCAACATATTCAGTTCTAACACCAAGTTCTTCTCCTGCTTTTTCCATTCCCATCTTATGATCATAAAAATAGTCTAAGTTTCCAAGTGCAGAAACTTCTATATAGAGTTGGTCTTTCTTATCAGTTTGAGTCACTTCAGCTTTATCTGATTCTCCAGTTTGTGCTGTTGCTGGTTTTGAACATGCTGTCATACCTAACATTAATACTACTGACATCACTAAGGCAAAAATCTTTTTCATTTTGATTCCCCCATTTTCTTTTTAGATATTATATTATTTCCTAAACTTGTTTTTGTATCTAACATTATTATACTGGTATAATTCTATAAAAAAAATTGTAAATACTTAATATTTATATTAAATATTTACACCAAATTGTTATCTTAATCCGTATTTGCTATCATTTTTGTTATAGCTTAAAATATTACTAAAAGAATAAAATATTACTACTCTATAGATATAACAAAAGATGACCTCTATAAAGAGACGCCATCTTCGTAATCTATACTTTTTGCATTTCTGTTAAATATAAAGCATACTATTCATTAACTTCAAGTTTTCAAAATTTGTATACTTTGGTATTTCGCACCCAGCCGCAAGTAGTGTTTTTTCATCAGCCATTGCCATGCACTTACCTACTTCTCTTGTAATAATTTCTTTATTACCTTTTAGAAATACAGCTACAGGGTCCATATTACCACAAGCACAGGTCCTAGTTCCTTTAAAGAGCTCAACTGCTTTTTCAAAATTCACCATCCAGTCAATATCTACAATATCTGCACCAGCTGCTGCAATATCTTCTAATAAAGGTTCGATATTTCCGCAAATGTGAAGCTTTGCTTGAGCTCCCAACTTGTGAATATCTTGGATAATCCTTTTTTCGTAGGGCAATGCATATTGGCAATAAAGTTCAGGACCTATTAGAGAAGCTACTGCATCACCTATCCCGATAATATCAGCTCCCGCTTCTACTTGAGCTTTCATAAATGCATATTGCACTTCATAAATCTTTTCAAAAAGTTCTGTAACCGCCTCAGGTTCTAAAATCAAGTCCATCATCAGTTCACTTACCCCTCTAAGGTCTGCCGCTTCTGCTAGGGCGCCTTCTACCCACCCTACAATCGGGTATTTACCTCCGACTTCCTTTTTATAAAGTTCTATCGCACGAATACGATCTAATAACCTTTCATCTTCAAAAGGACTTTTCACTTTTAAATCTTTTACAATAGCATAATCTTTAATAAGCTTTTCATTGCAGTAAGGGATATCGTCTTCCGGAAAGATAATCTTAGCTCCAAAGCTGTGGGCTTCTCTCCAAGGGTCTGACATAGCCGTTACGACATCTATTCCAAATGCTTCGCAGCATTTAATATTGCCTTCTACTAAATATCTATAATCTGCCGCAAAATGACTATACGGTATATTGATATACTTTGCAGCAAATGCCATCACAATGTTTAGGTTAGGAATTTTATCAACTTCTTTGCCCTGCAGCCTAGCCATCACTCTTTCATAGGAATTCATTTCGCCCACCCCACTCTATGTTTTCCCTTATTATAGAATATTCCCCTCCCATTTACTTGCCTTCATTTCACTTATATTTGAACTATTTTTGTTTTTTGCTTTTCTATAGTTTATAGGAGACATATTATTTTTCTTTTTAAATGCTCTGTTAAAGTAGGATAGGCTGTTAAATCCCGATTCCAAACTAATCTCAGTGATATTCTTCTCTGTACTTATAAGGCTTTTTTCTGCTTCACTGATCCTTAGATACAAAACATATTCCATAAAAGTTTGTCCCATAATTTCTTTAAACATCTTACAAAAATAAGACTGATTATAGCCTAATACTTTTGCAATTTCTTTTTCCTCTATTTTGTTCCCTAAATTATTCTGCACGTAGTCTATAGCCTGCATTATAATATCTAAATTTTTATAGTCTATCCGATTTATATCTGGAATGCAAATTATTTTTTCTTGGATAAGATTATAAATAATCTTTAAAATACTAGCCCTTATACATATTTCATAAGCTATTGGCCTCTTATATAATACTTCCTGTATCTGCATAATATCGTTTTCAAACATACTATTTTCTTTAACAATACGCTCTTTAATATTGATATTATTTAAGAAAGTTACTAAATATTTCATCTTAAAAAGCTTACAATACTCTTCTTCCAAAAACTCTGCCTTAAATTGCATAACTAAAAATTTACTCTCTTCAAATGCTTTTATACTATGAGACTCATAAGCATTAATCAGTATCATTTCTTTTTCTCTAAATAAAACGGCCCCTCCATTCAATATAAGTTCTACAACACCTTTTTCAAGGTATAAAATCTCATAATGCTTATGCCAATGTAGTGTAATTTCTTGTTGATTAAGCAAATTATAAAAAACAGAATACTCCTTTTCCAGCAGACGATATACCAATTCTTTTTCTTCTCTTCCCTTCATAGGTATTCTCCTAAACTTATAGTTTATTTATGATACTAGTATAATACATATACCCTATTGATACCTAACGTCTTTCATATTATATTGCATCTAAAAAACCAGAGACTGTTTTTAATTAGTCTCTGGTTTCTATAATTTTATAAAACAAAAGGTATTGAAAGTAATTTATTAAGTGTTTCCAAGTCAAGTATACCATAGCCTTGATGTGGAATAGGCTATTCTATTTAGAAACCATAAGCCAAGGCTCCACCGTCCACAGCAAAATCCTGACCCGTAATATAAGCTGAATTACCACTCACAAGAAAAAGCGCCATTGCCCCAAGATCTCTTGTATCACCAAAAGCATGCACCGGCATGCGTCCTAATATTTTAGCCTTGCGTTCAGGTGTCATCACTTGTTTTGACATTTCGCTCGGGAACCATCCCGGTGCAATAGAATTTACAGTAATATTATCATTAGCCCACTCTACAGCAAGCCCCTTGGTCATAGCTAGTACCGCCCCCTTGCTCGAGCAGTACGGTACCACCTCCGAAAAACCCAAATGTGCAGCCATACTTGAAATATTAACAATACGCCCCTTATAAGGAGATCTTTTGAGATAGGGATAACAAAGGCAGCTGAGTTTGAATACACTGTTGACATTCACCTTATGAATACGATCAAAATCTTCATCTAAAAACTCTTCCGCCCGTCTTTTAACCGTAATACCCGCATTATTAATCAAAAAATCAATACCCTTTATCTCTCCAATTTCTTCTATAAGCTTTGTCATATGAGGATAGTCACAGACATCTCCGACTTGATGTATCACATTCGGATGCACACCGTCCTTATCATCTTTTACTTTACCACTACGGCTTATCGCATAAACAACCGCCCCCGCCTCTGCTAATGCATTGGCTATTGCATAGCCTATTCCACTGGAAGCTCCTGTAACAATACCTGTATGTCCGGATAAATCAAATACGATAAACACCTCCCTTATTTCAGTAAAACACACTGAAATATAATAATTGCCCAAATTATATCACCCAGCTTAGAAAAAAGCAATAAAAAAGCCAGAAGACTGTTTATGCAGTCACTGGCTCTTGGCTACTTATAAAATATAAGGAATACTAAGTAATGCGTTAAGTGTTTGTATATCGAATATCCCATAACCTTGACTTGGATTAGGATACTCTACGCCGTCAAGTTGTTTAACCGTACTAAGTATCATGCTATTCATAACTAATGTATTAGGAAAAGGAAAAACCTGTTCATCAATAAATTTACAATAAAGCGTTGCCGCTGCACCTAACATAACACTTGCTGCTGCTAAAGTCCCTGTTACAGCAACCCATTCTCCCTGTTTACAAGGTGCTATAATATTACTTGCATCAGTTATAAAAAGCGGTTTCACTCTATTATCCCAGCTATAACCCCTCCCAGAACTTCTAAGTACTACCATACTCTGTTTATCATACCCTCCTACAGTCATTACATTATTAGTATTTCCCAACGAACCTACTGTAATAAAAGGACTAGCAGGGTTAAGTGTTATATGCTCATTAAGATCTTGTTGAGAGATCCAGATATCTATTTGACTTAACACTTCAGTATCTGACGTTATCTCAATTCTCCACTCTCCTACTGGCGGATTATTAATCCTGAATAGTATTCTAATTGCCCCATTTAAAAAACTGATTTTATACCCATTGGAATAAATCGTAGCTCCTCTTAAGCGGGTAACACCCGCTATCTTTAAATCGATAGGTTCTCCTCCCAGCCCTACCGGCGGATACAAAATAGTTGTAAAAATATTCACGAACTTTTGATAAATAATACCAACTATATTTTGGTTTTCCCTTTGTACTCTTATATTAACAGCTGTCGTAGCTGGCTGGTTCCCTTTTAGGCTATAATGATGCATCTTATCCGCTTCTTCCCCTGCTGGTATTATAATGGTGAGATACTCCCTCTGGGCTATCTGTCCTAACATTTGATAAAGAATAAGTGAGCCATCGTGGGGATCAATATTACCATTGAAAGGTATGCATAACACAAGAGGCTTTTCTTTCTCTTTTGCAAAGTTTATAAGTTTCAGCGCTCCAACAAGAGCATCTGCCATCGTAATTGCCCCTTCACAAGGCATCCCACCATACAACCTTTGAAGAACTTCTGGTGCTGTATTCACTTTTGCTACCAAAAATTCTGCTTCTGTAGCAACCCCACTATAATTAGGCTCATTGCTTCTTCCGCCTGCAATCCCCAGCATCACTGTACTACTGCTCTCCCCTTCTGGAAGTTTAATCATTTCCCCCGGTGCCTCACTTAAAAGTGCCTCATCTATTTGATCTTTATACCAATACACGCCCTCATCCGCCCTTATTTGCTGCCATATACAGGCTATTCTGCTTTTTCCCTCTCGAGTAAGCAGTGCCTCATCGGTATAATCTACATCGTCCACGGCTATTATCCCTATATATACCCCTTTACCTCTATATTTTAAATTTTCAGGGGCCACACTATAAGAAAAGTTTGGAGTGATACTATTTTTATCACAAGGTGAATAGCTTAAAATAGGTACATAAAAAGGGTGTGATACCTCCATTCTTAGCACTTCGCCTAGTTCATCGAATACACTTTTTTTAGCATACAACATGCCATAATCACCTATTAGCGGAATATGCTTTAAACCTAACGCTTCATAATCATCCGGCTCTCTAAAATTCCCCAAATTAAGTGGTATGTATATTTCTTGGTCCGGGACTATCGTTTGATAAAAAACATCTTCAAACAAAACACTATTTTGCCTATCGTCCCTATACATACTTTTAAATCTAAAGTGATCATGAGAAGTATATAAATACGGCATAGCTTTTGTAATGGCTTGTTCTAAAGAATCATTAAGATAAATGATATGATCTAAGTAAAATTCATAAGACTTTTGAGAGGGTGAATAATACTTACAAATGTCTGCTTTAGCACATTTAGTAATAAGTACGCCATCTATATCTGATAAATAACTATTAACAGCTTTGTAAGTAAGCGCCCTGTATCTATACGCTTCATCAGGTACATAGATATTAGCGTAAATGATTATTGGCTTCTGCCATTCATTAGCAATATCTCTTAAGTATCTGATACACCAGATATACGTTGCAGCATCTATCTTTTGAGTAGGGCTATAGCAATTGATCCATCTACATCCTTGGGTATCTTTTCTAGTACTATTTTGTTCAAAAGTATGTGTATTCATATTATAATGGGCATCTATTCGCTTATTTGAACTTTTAGTACCTATAGAAACTAAAACCATATCCTGACTATTTAAAATAGTTTCGCTTATGTATTCTTCTTTTTTACAGAGCTCAATATTAAAACTAGGCTCTATATACTTTGTTATCCCTCTGAGCCATGATACGTATTTTTCTTCTACCTCTATTACTTTATAATTTAAACCCAGATACTCTATGTGTACTGCATATTGCCCTAAGTAACCATTTTCTTTTTCATCATGCTCTACAATGAATTTCATAACGTCCTCCCCCCTTTCATTAAAACATTGGGTACTTCTCTATTATTAAAATACGTCTCATACCTCTCATATGATTTCTTATAAATCACCTCAATAAATAATAAAATGCTCAAAATCTATTCCTCTAGACTTTGAGCATTTGTTCTCTTATATTATATTGGCCTTTTAGGTATAATATACCTTGATAATAAATTGTTTCAGACTATTCTAAGTACATCCTGAAGCCACTCTAGAGCTAAATTAAACCATGTGACTGCACGGGAATTAATATTATCTAGTATATATGCACAAATTATGATACACTAAAGTAATGGAAAATATTAAAAAAGGAGGTGTTGCAATTGTTATGGTGGACAGATGACCTTAAGACAGGTATTGAACATATTGACGAAGAGCATAAAAGTATATTTGACAAAGTAGGTATGATACTTGATTTAAGTAATACAACGGATTTAGAAGCCATTGAGAATGTTTGGTCCTTTCTGAGCAATTATGTTATCCAGCATTTCAGCCACGAAGAAGCCGTTATGTTTAAAAATCACTATAAAAATTTTACACATCATAGAGATGAACACAGCTATTTTATCAAACAACTTTATCGCCTGTATAACAAGGCTTCAGAACATGGTTTAAATGATCATATTATTGATGGATTAAAGTTGCTTGTACTTGAATGGCTGATAAATCACATCACTCAAGAAGATCGCGCATTAGCACAATTCTTACAAAAAAATGACTGCCATTAAGACAGTCATTTTATCTTTAAATAGACTCTTAACAATCATGAACTATTGTGTACTTACTAACGTTCAGACTATTTGCAGTACCTCATGCAGCCACCCCAGAGCTAAATTAAACCATGTCGCAGCATGAGGATTAATCTGTTCTGGCTTTTCAATATGCGCTGTGGTTTTATCGCACAAGGACAATCCATGAACCCCTTGATAATAAATGTGCAGCTCAAACAAAATATTCTTTTCTCTAAGGGCTCTTGCAAAAAGCAGTGCATTTTCTACCGGTACAGTAGTATCATCTAATGTATGCCATATAAAAGTCGGCGGTGTATTCACGCTGACATGATTCTCTAAAGAAAGTGTATCTCTTTGTTCTTGAGATGCTTCTGGTCCCAAAAGATGGTTAAAGGACCCTTGGTGAGCAAACTCTCCAGCTGTTATAACGGGATAAGATAAAATCATAGCATTAGGCTTATTTTCACCCGCTTCAAGCCCTAACTTTTCTCTTATAAAACTTTGATTCCAAAACACCCCTAAGCTACCTGCTAAGTGTCCCCCTGCCGAAAAACCACATACTATAATTTTATTTTCATCAACAGACCACTTATTTGCCATCTTTCTGATATAAGCTACCGCTGCGGATACTTCCAGCAATTGCGCAGGGTACTTATTTGTTTCCACACTATATCGTAAAACAAAAGCGTTAAACCCCGCTGCTACAAATCTAAGAGCCACTGGCTCTGCTTCTCTGTCTGAAGTAAGCCTATATCCGCCTCCTGGACAAATGACGACACTAGGTCTTTTATAATTTGGATGTATATCATTGCTATTGGCCACAATATAAGCAGATAATGTAGGATTATAGTCCGAATCTGAGAGTCCCTTAAACGCTTCTTTTAAACACATAACTTCATTAATCATAGTTTCCCCCCTGGCAAAATTATCTCATAGTATTTATCACTATTATGCCTCACAATTACTATACTTCTTATTTTACTTTCTTTCTATAGCTTAGTCTAGCACACTTATTTTTTAGTTTGATAAGTTTATATCAAATAGCTTTTCTCCAAACTCTACTATCATCTTATCAAAATTTTCTTTTGATATCTGCGAGGTATTCACAAGATAAATATAATCGTAAATGTTAGGCAGATGGTCTAATCCCAGCATTTCCTGCGCAAAAGCATGTGCTGCTATTTCACTGCATCTATTAATATGTGCCCTCCGTGTAAAAAAAGGCAGCTTGATCGTTTCGACTGAATCTAAGGTCTCTGATACAGACGTATTGGCTTTATGTTCAAGAAAATGATAAAACTCATGGCATAAATGGACATCCAGTGCAGTTTCATAAGCTATCGAAGCATTTCCCTCAAAGGAACTATACTGTGCAAATTCATTGAGTGACTTGGTATATAAAGTTACAATAGTTTCTTCTTTCCCCATCGTAACTTGAGCTCTAAATTTAACACCGCAATAACTATTTGTCGTTTCACAATACTCAATAACGAGCCCATTCTTTTTATAAAGTTCTCGGATGTCTTCTCCCAAATACGCTTTTGCAGCCTGTTTACCGGCATTCAATGAACTTTTAATATAATAACTATATTTATGTCGAGGTATTTTATGAAAAAGCAAATCATTGGAAAGCTCACATAAAGCAAGAATCTCATCACTTATATTCATCATCATGCCTCCTATTTATAAGCTACTGCAATGATTTCTTCATCAGCGCTCATAATCTCTGTTTCAACATCCATAATCGAATAAAGCTGTTCTGCCGTCTGCATCCCCGTTAAATCAAGCATTTTTTCCTTGTAAAAAAGAAAAACTTTTGGGATCGTTGCATTGGCATCTGAATAGGTTGTATTATCATCTAAAAAAGTATTAAATAATTGTTTCTGCTCAGATTTTTTAAACTTGATATACTCAGCCTTTTCTTTTTTGAGACGTACAACACCCTCTCGGTCGATTACACAACAACTCTTCCCTTTCAGCTTAACAAGTCCAAAGAGTATCCTTTTAGAAGTCTTTGCCTCAAAAAGGTACCATCTGCCTGTATTGCAGATAGGCTGAACCTGCTCTTTATCTACAACTAAAGCTTCAGCTGAAATACTTTTAAGTTGTTCTGTCCCAAGCTGATTAGCATTAAGGTCTTTTTTACGCAGTTCCGTTGCGCCCGTGGCAACTGCTCTTAAAATATTTTTCTGCGCATCAATTTCTATAGATACATCAACTGTTTCCTCGTTTGCACCTGATTTTACAATTCTTTCAATAATATCTGCACGGATTTTCTTAATATCCTCATCGGTTGGGTTAACAATCGTTCTTTCCAGTTGTTCACGTACCATAGCGAGGGCTACGCCAATGGTTGAAATATAAGGTGCATTTTGGGCAATTCTCCATTTAAAGTTAAAGTGCCCAGCGAGAGCATTGACAATAACAGCTCCGCTTCCACCTCCGCCAACAAGGGTAATAAACTTACGGTCAAGTTCATACTCATTTATTAAATCATTAATAACAACTGCTAACTTTTTAATAGCAATGTCCATAGCTTGTTTTGCCGCATCTTTAGCGCTTATGCTCAGATAATCTCCTAATGCTGACCAAGCTACTTTTGTACATCCTATATTGCCATAAGCATAGTCATCTTTTGGTACATAGCCAAGCAAGTTTGCAGCACCTGCAAGTGTTAATGAATACTCTTTACCATCTTGGGCCACAATTGTTGCATACTCACAAGGATCATCTGCCCTTGGACTTACAAACTGAACCGAAGCCTCAGTAATAGCATCCTCCGGAGTAAAACACTCATAATTTTTGCCTGCAATATGTGCACTTCTAGGTCCGATATCAATCATTTTTTTATCTTTAATACGAATCATGCTTCCCCCAGCAACCCCAAGAGTACGTACGTCTAATGATTGTAGATAAGTTTTATGTCCGCCGACTTGTGCATATTTGATCATAACTTTTCCATTTTTAATAACAGAAATATCTACACTGGTTCCCCCCACCTCAAAAAAGATCCCATCAGAAATTTTCTCATACATCAGTGCACCAGCTACCCCGGCCGCTAAGCCCGAAAGCATCGTAAGAATAGGTCTTTTACGCACCTCATTAATACTCATTACCCCACCGTCACAGCGCATAATCATGAGGCCGGACTTAATCTTTGTATCTAATACCGCTTGCTCTGTCATGTTAGCTGTCTCTATCATTTTAGGAATAAGGCTTGCATTGACTACTGCTGTACGTGTCCGCATCTTCAGTCCATATAACTGAGAAATTTCATGGCCTCCTGTAGTATATAAACCTTTTTTAGCCGCACACGCCATAACCTTGAGTTCATTTTCAGGATCATCAACACTATAAGCTTCCGATGCTACAATAACCTGAGCCTTTTTATCAAGCAGTTCACAAATAGCTGCTTCTATCATCTCATCATTTACACTTACAGAATCAATAAAAGCATTAGACGAATTTAAGTATTTACCTGGTGCAAGTTCAATATTCCCTATGTTTGTTTCTGACTTTGCACTTCTTGCATCTACCCCTGTTCCCATACCAATGATTCCTACCTGTGCAACATCACCTTCTAAGAGTGCATTGGTTGCCTGAGTTGTGCCATGGGCAATAAACATAACATCTTCGGGCTCAATTTGATTTTCTTTCATAAGCGTTGAAATAATCTTAACTACCCCAACTGCAACCCCCTCTTCATGAGTCGTTGGTATTTTCATTTTTGCCAGCACCTTATAATCCGCATTATCAATAATAACTGCATCGGTAAATGTACCGCCCACATCTATGCCTATTCTTACTTTTTTATTCATAAAAAAGCCTCCACTCTATATTTAAAAGGAAGTCATCTTCCTTAGTATTTTCAAATTTAAAAGCAGTGCATAGGTTAAAATGACTTGATCCTATGCACCGTTCTTTGGTGCTATGTGCGCTGTTTAATTCCTTATTAAAATACCATAAAGCTAGCTGCAATTAAACCTACAAAGGTAGATATAGCAATCCAAATAATAGTTTTTTTAAGATATTCATTAACATCTGTTTTTGTAAAATCTGAAATCCAAACATTATGCGAATTGGTAGGATCACAGACAGCCTGAACGTTACTATCTAAACGCAGTGCAACCATAGCTGCAACTGGATTCATGCCTGCTGCTGCAAGAAGTGCAACAACACCGCTACCGAGCCCCCATACATTAAGAGGTCCTCTGTATATTGCTAGTGGTGATAATAACCCAAATACGATGATAAACATAAACGGACTTGAAGGAATAATCGCGCTGATAACAGGCTGTAAAATTTCAGCTACTTGAGGTGCCATAACAGATTTCAAAGTCATACCAATCCCTATCATAAGAGCAGCTGCACCTGCTGTATCCTGAATCCCTTCTATAAAAGCACTGGAAACAATCTGTATAGGATTTTTAGGTGTAGCAAGTATTAACGAAGCTGCAATACCAATAAGTATAGCTGGTACAAGAGGCATTTTAAATGCAAAAACAAGAACTACAGGAATAATTGGGCTAATAAGTGCTATTGTTCTAACATTTTTATCTGATGTTACAACGTCTGCCCCAAGAGACGGCATGGCCCAAGCTTTACTTGTTTTACCACTGAATTTAATAGATACAACAATCATAATAATTGCAACGATAATAAGTGGTATACCGCAAAGCCATGAATAGGCTGTAACAGTTCCAAGCGGCAAACCTAAAACATCTATGTAGACACCCAAAGTACCTACACTAAAAGTAACTCCGATGCCGTTTGCAAGCAAAAGTACAATACCGCTGACAAGCGGACTGATGCCAGCTGAGATCATAATTGGCAGGATGATTGTTCCAACTAAAATAACCATTCCAAGTCCATTAGATGCTGCAAAAATAATAGAGCATACAACTAAGAAAGCAAGCGCTATCGGCAGTGGTTTATCCCCAGCAAGCTCAGCTGCTTTTCTGATAATCGTTCTTGTAACACCTATCTTGGTCAGCATCTTGCCAAACCATCCCCCAAATATAAGTCCAGCAATAGCTGTACTCATTCTCATGGCACCGCCTTCAAGCACGTCTTTTGCAATTGTAAAAGTTTCCTTATCTGATGAGATAAAAGGGATACCTGCAACTAAGGCAATACCTACTGCCATAATAGGCAGTGCAAGAATGGTTGGTATTTTGCGAGTCATCATAAGAATGACGAGTACTGCAAATATACCTAGAATTCCAATAACTTGTAGTGTGTTCATAAAAAACCTCCTCATAAAAATAATTTATTTAGACGGACTTTAGTCCCGCCAAAATCAAAATAACAAACACTATACTTCTAAATAAGCATCTTGCTCTTTCAATAACTTCTGCAGTTTCTTAACATCTATTTTCTTAGGATCTAGGTTTGCTTTTACTGCCATCCCTGCCGCTGTACCACAGGCATGCCCCAAAGCGCCTGCTGTAGGCGTAGTTCTAATGGCTGCTTGTGCTTCAAATGTTGCAGATACGCATCGTCCAGTCACCAACAAATTATCCACCTCATTGCATACCATTATCTCATAAGGAATACTGTAGTAAGTTCCAGGCTCTGACATAAAAATACTTTCTGTCCCTTCACCCTTTGGATTATGTATATCAATTGGGTAAGCTGAATGTGCTATCGTTGTATCAAACTGCTTACGTTCCAAAATATCTTGTGCTGTAAGGGTATATACTCCCTTCAGCTGTCTGGACTGCCTAATACCTATTGAAGGTCCTGTCATTTCAAGATGGGCTCTCTCAAACCCAGGTACATGCCGACGTAAAAATCTTTCTAGCTCTGCACATTGCATACGACCTGTTCTTTCCGCATCACTTAAGCTTTTTGCATCGGTTGCATCATGCCCAATGATTCTCGTTGTATTAATAATAAATTCTCCCGGAACATCCGTTTCAAAAAAGAGGATATCTTCCCGTGGAATTGAAATCTCTCCTGCTTCTTTAGCCCTTTTAAACTCATCTATAAATCCAGCTATTGCAAGATAAGGTGTTTTATTCATAAGATCAATGTTATCTACGAGTCTTGGAAACTTTTCTGCATGCTGAGCAATGTGCTTTCTTAAAAGGGATGTGTCTACATTACAAAACTTCATTTTTGTAGTCATAGGCTGCATGGCCCCATCTGTTTCTCTGCCCTTTATAACTGAAGCTCCTGCCCAAGCAGCAAGATCCCCATCCCCCGTTGCATCAATATAGACTTTACCCGCAATCTCACTCAAACCATTTTTATTACAAATAGTAAGACTAGCTATTTTATGATCTTCAGACTTAACTGCTCCAATAAAAGTATGGAAAAGCACCTCACACCCTGCTTCATCTAACATTTCATCTAATATGAGTTTTAAGCCTTCTGCATTAAAAGGTGTTAAATAACTTATGTATCCTGTCGTATCTCTGATATGTCCTGGGGAATAACCTCTTTTTGTCATACGCTCTGCTATTTCCCCCATGATTCCTTTAATAATCTGCTTTTCACCAGCATGAAAAGTCATCATAGGTCCTACGCCACACGATGTCAGTGTTCCACCTAAATAACCTGCCTGTTCTATTACAAGCACCGAGGCCCCACTTCGACCAGCTGCAATAGCTGCCACACACCCCGAAACGCCGCCTCCTGCAACAATCACATCAAATGGCTGTAAGTTTACTTTTTTCGTCATTTATCTCTTCCTTTCCATTTAAAATATACTGCCTTTTTCTGAAAATCATTTTCATTCTTTTAAACTTCAAAGCTATTACGCGAGCTCACCAATTGTGCACATTGTATACTTTTATTATTATTAAATACTTTTTTATGTCATTATACTATCATCATTTTCATTCGACGTCAATATATTTGATTTATTTTTTTATAATCAATCATTTCAAGTCACCAACAAAGAAAATTACCGCCACTACCTATGCCACTGTTTGCAATTTAGTTTGCATTATGTTATTGTAATGTTGTAAATACTTAATTGTGAGGTAAAAAAATGGTACCAGCAGTTATCGCAAAAATTATTTCTATGCAGCCTAATTACACAATGAGCGAAAATGAAATAAGTCAATACGTTATCAATAATGCAGAATATGTTGTGTCTAGCACAATCACTACTATTGCAAAAGAAACCGGCACCTCAGAAGCTAGTATTAACCGTTTCTGCAAAAAACTTGGTTATAAAGGGTTTAATGGTTTTAAAATTGCACTTGCTCAAGAAAACTTTTATAATAGCATGAAAAAACAAAATACTTATAGCAGTGAAACTGGCTTTATTGAATCTATGACAATGGATTATCGCCAAATGTTAATGAATACTTCTGCTATGTTAGATGAGAAAATTGTCTTCCAAGCAGTAGACTATATAAAATCAGCCCATAACATTCAAATTATTGCTCTTTTTAATGCTTCTTTTGTGGCCCATGAACTAGAATTTAAATTTAATCTTGTTGGATTATCTGCAAAAGCACATACTGATATGTTAGACATGCGCATTAATACAGAGAATATAGGAGAAAAAGATTTAGCCATTATAATCGCCCCTACTATTCTCAGCAAAGATATTTATCAAGCTGTAACGACGTGTCATGAACATGGCGCAAAAATCATTACCATCACGAGCTACGATTCTCCTAAATTAAATGACTTGGTTGACTTAAAGTTTATTACTTCTGATAAAGTAACAGCCCATAACTCCATGTCCTTATCAAATAATCTTATGTTCTTATATGTTATTGATATTATTTACGGCGCACTTCTTAAAAGTGATAAAGCCCTTAGGCAAAAGAAATTAACGAGTGATGCTATGCTTAATAATCATCAAATGATGGATAACTATATTTTTGAATATTAACCACCTGACTCTTACAGGTGGTTTTATAACGTGTATGTTCAAGTACACAACAAGCCAAAACTTATAATAAAACAGACAAGAATTTGGATTTTCATCACTCTTTTTCTTGTCTGCTTTATTCAAATAGCTCCTATTTATGATTCACTACGCTAAAATCTAATTGCGTTTTACTATAATATTTTTCACCTGCATTAAATACCTGATTCACTTTATAATCCTTTAGATTGACACCATTAGGAAAGTCTTGTGTCTCCAAACAAATCCCCATATGTTTACATGCTGGTTGACCACTTTGCAAAGTTACTTGCTGACCAAGCCAGTTAGTTGTATAGCACACCACGCATGCCTGATCGGTCGTGAGATTGATCTTTCGCCCAGAGACTTCATCAATCAGCTCAATTTCCTTTGGATCCTGTAAAACAAAGGCATGATCAATCCCCCCTGTAATTTCAAATTGCGGATGCCCTTTCTTTAAACGGCTGTCAATTTTAGCCAAAGACCTAAAGTCAAAAGCTGTATGCTCAACTGCTAGTTGATTGCCCGTAACATTTTTCTTTGCATCTACTTCCATAACATACTCTGATGCTATCTTTAAATCATGATCTTCAATAGTTGCTTTGCAGTCTCCGCTAAGATTAAAAGCAGCATGATTAGTCAAATTCATAATAGTCTGTTTGTCACACACACCCTCATATTCAAGCGTTAAACTATTATCTTTGAGACGATAAAAAACCTTGAAATCTGCATTTCCCGGATAGCCTTCATGTCCATCTTCTTGGCTGCAAGTACAGCTAATGACAGCTTCATTCTCGTCTTCAAACATCTCAATATCCCAATAGGAAACCCCTAGATTTTGAAAACCTCCATGAATATGGTTCACATCTGAATTAATCGTTAATTGAACAGGTTGATCACCGAGTTCACATTGACCAAATGCAATTCTCCCTGCACTTCTTCCAACGATTGATCCAAAGTAAGGCGATCCTTTTAAATACTCCGCGACATTTTGATGGGCTAAAACAACATTCTCCATCTTACCGTTTTTATCCGGCACATAGATACCCCTTAGGCTAGCTCCAATGTTAATCACTCGAACCTCTATCCTGTCATTTGACATCACGTATTCTCTTACTTTTTTGTTGTCATATTCATATATAACTTCTGATTTGAAAATCATACCCTTCCCTCCTCTATCTCATTACCTTGTACCATTATAACTCAAATACCACCTTTTCTACTGTATCTTTTTTATAAATAATTGCCTCTATTTTGTCATCACTTGTTTTAAACTCTACGTTTAAGAGAGTTTCATGATCCTGATAAGATTCAATGATGTTGAAAAATACAGCACTATTTCCCTCTATTCTCTGTATAACATAAGACATATCTTTTAAAGAAGGGTTATCTGGGCCTTCTCCATAGTAAATTGCCCCACCTTTAAGATAGGTAAATAAATTAAGATTAGCCCCGCCAATCCTATAGCTTGTTTTCACTTGTTCTATAGGCTCTAACCGGGTAACATCATGTAAATATTTGAAAGGCTTTTTATCAGAAAAACGGTGGATCTTCTTTTCATCCGCATGTTGGCTTGATTTCATTCCACAAAAGTGCATACACCAATCAATAGAATAATCATCTACCCCTTCCACAATAAATAAGTCCGCCATATAGGTATCCGCCCAAGCTATTTTTCTAACCATACGCACATTTTTATAACTTTTCTCATCCCACTGTACAATCGTAAAGCTGTCCGGCATCACATAAGGCTTTTTAAAGTCAACTTCAGCTTCTATATAAGTTATATTTCCCACCTTTTCAAAGCGCAGTACCTTTCCTTCAGCAGGCATTTGGTTTTCTTCATTGATGACAACGGTATTATGAGTACCTGTGTTTTTATAGTAATCATAGTGAAGCGGTGCGCCATAACCTGTGGTTCCTATATCCGGCGCGATACGTTCTCCATGTGCAAGATAAGAAATACCGAGCCTGTCATAATGATCATGTTCTCCGCCATATGCACCATGCCGAAATAATAAATACCTATTGTCATCTCCTCTTAAGACAGTATGTCCAGACCCTTTGTCGGAATGATACGATCTAAGTTCTATAGGTTCCGATTTTGGTAGATCATCTACCCCATAAAAAAAGGCTTCTAAGTTTTTTCGCTCTTGCTCTTTGTAGATTTCATTTAATAACTTTAAAATCTGCGGTGATCTTGTGTGCGTGTAAACAAATTCAAATAAATAATTGTGTTTAAGCGAACTATGCCCGTAGTTGGTATCATTAAGCAGTGGCAGCGAAAAATCCGGCTGCAAAAAGTTGAATACAGCTTCTAGCATCCCTTGATAATGGGGGTGATTAATAGTGCTATAAGAAGTGTTAAGTGCAAATTTTTCAAAGCTAAGAAAACTAAGCAGCGCATAAAAATGATAGCCAAAGCTACATTCAAACCACACTTTATCTTCTAATATGCCATGCTCCAGTTGATATAACAAACCATATTTTTCATATAAAGCAAATGTAATAAGATCGTCACGCTGATAAAGTACCCCCACTACAGCTATTGCAGAATTAGTAATAACTTCATGGTTATGAATTTGATTGTGGCGGTGCTCTCTTAAAAACTCCGCTCCTGGTATAAGCAGTCTGTCCTTTATTAATTCCTTTTCTTCGCTTGTCATGCATTCTTCAACTAAGTCATAGGCTAAAGCCAGATTTCTAATAAAGATAGCTTCATTTAACGTCTGTGCCTCTGCCTTTCCCGGTCCATTATACGGAATATCTCCATGGATCTGGTAGTCTATATAATATTTGGCATAGGCCGTTAGTATCTCAATAACTTTTCTGGCGTAGCTTTTGTCTTCGCTTAAGAGATACATAAGCCCCATAGTATAAGCGACCTTATAGTTTTCAGTATTGACAAAGTTCCACCAAGTGCTGTCAAAGGGTTCTCCTTCATAAACAGCCCCACACTCAGGGCATACATGATGAAATCTGTCTGCTCTATTAAAAGTCAGATGCACAGAACAACTTTTACAGTAATAGTAAAGTCCCCAATTTGCAATACCCTCAGCCGGTACTAAAACAGGTGCTTTATAAATTGATTCCGTCTGCTCTTTTAGTACTTGTATAATATAAGGTTGTTTGATAGCCTTTTGCCTTAACCTCCCAGTCTCTTGCTTTGAAAATTGGATCATATTCATTCTCCCTCTCTCTTTAAAATACCTACTCTATAATTTTTAAAATTGGACTAACTAATATGCCGCTTGGTTTTAACTGTACTCATACAGCATAGTCTATTCCTCTTTTCTTCCTTGCCTTTTTTGTCATTTTAATATGGTTACACGTTTGGAGATATCCAATATCTTACCTAATCGTGTATGATTTCTGACGTGTTTATAATTATACGTATGATATACGTGATCTAGGCAAATGAATAAGAGCCTCTAAATTTTCAAATACCTAAAAATAGGAGAGGCGCATTTTAATACGCCTCTCCTATTTTATATTTCACTCTGTGCTGTGAACTGCAGCTCTGTTTCACACTTTTCTTTATACGACTGTTCTTCTGTTGTATAGTCTGCACTCTTATTTTTTTCAAAAAGATATTCATGTTTAACTCCACTTACATTAAAGCGAAGAAGTCTAAAAGTAAGCTGAACAACAGGTCCTATGCCAATTCCGAGAATGACAGTCCCCAGTCCAATCTTTCCACCTAGCATAAATCCAATCCCAAGAACAGTAAGTTCAATGCTGCCTCTGATTAGACCAACCTTTTTATTTGTTTTTTTAACCAGCCCCACCATAAGTCCATCTCTAGGTCCCGTTCCATATCCTGCGCCAATATAAAAGTAACTCGCAAGAGCAATAGTAAACATACTCACTATAATTGTTATTATTCCACTTAATAGTGTATTCATTGTTGGTATGAGATCCAGGTAGAAAAGAAGATCAATAACCAGCCCTATGCCAAATATATTAACAATTGTACCAAAACCTATTTTTTCTTTAAGCCAATAATTAAAGACCAGAATTAAGAGTCCAACCCCAATACCAGCTTGCCCCAGGGTAACACCTATTAGAGCTGAAAGCCCTTGGTGAAATGCATCCCAAGGTGAAATCCCAAGATTTGCTTTAATGGATAGTACAATCCCGAGTCCATATAATAAAATCCCTAAAAACAGAGTGAATAGTCTTTTTAGTTTCATGTCGACCCCCTATTTAATCTTCTCTAGTATACTTGCTATTAAATAGAACAGTCAACACAATTCTAGACCTTTTGGCTAGTTCCCAACTTGCCGAAAGAAGCCATTCAGACTCCCTTTATTACTTATCTAGCTTTTCTAGAGCTTCCCATAATCCATTAAGATAAGTAGCCCCTAAAGCTCTGTCATATAATCCATAACCAGCTCTTCCAGTTTCTCCCCAAATCATACGCCCATGGTCTGGCCTCATATAACCATCAAAACCATTTTTATGAAGCGCTTGCAAAATAGCAAACATATCCAAACTTCCACAAGAAGAAAGATGTGCTCTTTCTTCAAATCCTCTGCCATCTTCTAAAACAGCTACATTTCTGGTATTTGTCTGATATTCTGAAGTGTAACTTTATCATCTTCACCATACCATCTAAAAGATAATTTCATATTTTTTTGCCTCCTTTTGATAATTAGACTCTAATTTTTATCAATCTTTTTTTAACAGCACAAGCTTCTCTAGAAATACAGCGCGATTTATGCGCATCTTCGCAGAGATACAAGTGCTTTTACAAATCTGTCCTCTAGATAATCATACCTCTGTTCAAGTTTAATATACGTTGTAAACATAGTATTCTTCTACTCCATTTATTTCCGTAATTCAATTGCAATAGTGGCTTCTCCTAAATCTTTGCATACTATAGCGGCCATTGCAATCGTTTTTTTCAACAGTCTCCATGACATAGGTTGCACAAATTTGACTCTCTTTATCATAATGTACAGCATTACCAAATAGTTCTTCTAAAATGCTATGCTTGGTGTACATAGCTAAAACCCTCTAGACAATTAATATCTTGAGGGCTTTACTTACTAAAAACCTTTTATCAACTAAAAAGAAAGAACTATTTTACAGCATTCATTAGGTTTACTGATTAGCAGATGAATAGCCTCTTCAATCTCTGTAAAGTTAAACCTATGAGAAATTATCTTTTCTGGATTAAATATCTCTTTTTCTATGCAGTCAACTACAATAGGGAATCTATTGCAGCTTAATCTAGACCCCTTAACATCTAACTCTCTTTTTGTTACCTCCATCTGAATAAGATTAGAAGGTGTTTTCAAAAACCCGAGAAGAACGACTCTGCCAGTAGGCATCATATTAGGAAGAATAGCCTCTATAATACTCGGATGCCCTACCGCATCTAAAGCTAAGGTTATCCCCTCAACCCCCTCGGTTTCTTCAATAAAATCTACAAGCGATTTATTCATAGTATTGATTACATAGTCTGCACCAATGGCTTTAGCACGTGCCAATTTTTCATCAGATATATCAGCTATGATAACAGTTGCACCTACACTTTTTGCCGTTAAAAGAATTGTAAGACCTATAGCTCCTGCACCCGCAATATAAATAATGTCTTCTCTTGTGATGCCTCCTCTTGCCAAGGACTGCGATGCAATTGTAAAGGGCTCCACAAGACAAGCCACCTCCCAAGGAATATGCTTATCAATTTTATGACAAGCCGAAGCTGGAATAGAAACATATTCCTTAAAGCCTCCATTAACATGCACGCCTCGAACCATAAGACTTGAGCACACATTGTATCTTCCAGTCTTACAAGCATAGCACTCGCCGCAGCTAATCACCGGATCTACGCTAATATGATCCCCTACAACGATATCTTTTACTTCCTTTCCAACTTCAACTACTTCTCCCGCAAATTCATGTCCCGGTATAACAGGGTAGTTTATAAAAGGGGATGTTCCGTGGTATCCATGCATATCAGACCCACAAATCCCTCCAGCTTTGACTCGAATTAGAACATCTTTCTCACTCTGCAGTTTTTCCATCTCAACTTCCATCACCATAATTTTATGAGGTTCAGGTATTAATACTGCTTTCATTTTCCAATCATTCCTTTCGCTATGTCAGAGGTACAAAACGCAATAAAAAAGATTAAACTATGTACCTTAGCATAATATTTTATCAAGCGTGCATTTTTTTATAGTTAATAGTATTACATTTTAGAAAATACTAGGATTAATAAATCTAGGTATGCCCATAATAATATTTGGGAAAAAGGCAACAAAAATGAGTACCGCTATAGCCACTAAGAAATAAGGCAGCACACCCTTAAAGGATTCTTCAATAGATAGATCTGAAATAGTTCCCGCTATTAAAAGGCATAACCCATAAGGCGGCGTTACGAGTCCAAGTGCTAATGTTATAATGATCACAAGCCCTAAATGCACAGGATCAACCCCAAGCGTAATCGCCGCAGGCAGAATAACAGGTACAAATAGTATCATAGCAGGAACAGCATCCATAAATGTCCCAATGATCAAGAAAAATACAACAACTACAAAAATAAAGGTGTAGGCACCCCCTGGCATACCCGCGAAGAACTGAGATGCTTTAGTTGATACATTATAATATCCCAAGAGTTCTCCAAGTGCATTAGCTGTAGATAAAGCAAATAGTGATAAAGAGCTAAGCTTAAGTGTTTCTTTTATAATTTCTGGAAGATCTTTTATCTTGATTGTTTTATAGACAAACATTCCAATAATAAGCGCATATACACAGGCAAAAGCTGCTGCCTCAGTAGGTGTATAGGCTCCCGTTACAATACCTCCAATAATGATTACTGGTGTCATAAGTGCAGGTGCACTCTTATAAAATAAACGCATTGTCGTCTTAAGCGGGGTTCTCTTATTTTTCGGAAAACCTCTTTTTATACCAATAAAATAGACAACAAGCATCATAGCTAAACCTAAGAGAACACCCGGAATAATTCCTGCCACAAAAAGTGCACTTGTAGACACATTGGCAATACCAGCATAAACAACCATCGTAATACTTGGCGGAATAATGCTACCTAAAGTAGATGATGCTGCGGTAACACCTACCGCCGTACCCTTGTCATATCCATTTTCTTCCATTTGAGGTATGAGTATTTTACCAACACCAGCAGTATCTGCTTGTGACGATCCTGATACCCCGGCAAAAATCATAGATACCAAAATATTTGAATGTGCAAGACCCCCTCTTATATGTCCTACCAGCGCACTAGATAAGTCAATAAGTTTTTTGGATATAGATCCATGATTCATTAAGTTAGCTGCAAGAATAAATAAAGGTACTGCCAAAAGGACAAAAGAATCAAGTCCTGTGAACATTTTCATAAAAACCACAATACCACTTAACTGTGGAATTAATAAAATACCTATAAACGCTACCATACCAATCACATAAGATATAGGTACGCCGAGAACAATCAGCCCTGTGAATAAAATAACCAATAATGCTTGTGTCATTATTTTATCCCTCCCGCACTAAAATTTTTAAAATATTTTATAAGATGGTTGATACAAAATAGTGTACATGTTCCTCCTAAAATAGGTACACACAACCATGTATAACCCATTTTGATACTCGGCAAGCTAATCCATCTATAATTCCAAAATTTCTTAGCTATTATAATGCCATAATATAAAGTCGCTGAAGAATATAGCATAATAACGAGCGAAATAAATATATTAATAAGTTCTCTTTTCCTGCCAGTTAATTTCTCTTGTAAAGATGCAAAGGAAAAATGCTTATTCTCATAAGTCATAGCCCCCGCCCCCATAAACACCGCCCATATGAAAGAGTACGAACTAACTTCTCCGGTCCAGCTTACAGTAACACCTGTATAGCGACCAACCACTTGAATAACAATGGTAACAAAGAATATACTGATAAATAGCACACCTAAAGAAAGCTCTGCTTTATATATCATTCTAGATAACTTATCCATTACTAACCGTCCTTTCTAAAAAAAAGAGTCTAAGGCTATCTTTGTAGATAACCATTAAACTCTCTATTCCTTTAGATTATTTATTTTCTTGTAAGTGCAAGCAAATCTTCTAGTCCATTTTCTTTCGCATAAGCATCTTGGATCGGCATTGCAAGTGTTCTAAAAGTCTCTAAATCAACTTCGTTTATAACCCCACCATCTGCAACAATTTTTTCTTTTGATTCTTCAAGCATTTTATATGTTACAGCTCTTTCTTCAGCTACAGATGCCTTGCTGGCTTCAAGTATCCAACCTTGTTGTTCTTCTGTAAAACCATCAAACTTTCTGCCATTCATTAAAAGTAATCTTGTTGTATAATCGTGTGCTGTTAATGAAGTATATTTACCATTTGGTGTTTTATGATGCTCTTGAAGCATCATATTCGTATGATCATTCTCTGCCGCATCTGTCGTCCCTGTACTTAGAGCTTGATAAAGTTCCTGCCAGCCTACACTAACTGGGTTGGCTCCTGCTGCTTGCCAGAATTGTTGTTGAACTGGAGATGCTTGTAATCTAATATTAAGCCCAGCTGCATCAGCAGGTACTGTAATTGGTTTTTTACCATAGTAATTTCTTACACCAGATGAATAATAACCAACAACCTTAAACTCATTATCCGTCTTCTCTGAAATCAGTGATTTCATTGTATCTCCAAATTCACCATCAATAGTTGACTCCCAATGTTCAAAACTATCAAATAAATAGAGTAGTGAAAGTAAATCAAACTCTTTAACACCGGTACTTGCCATAAATCCTGGAGAAGCAACAACCATATCAACCGAATCAGTTGTGAGTTTCATAGCAAGTTCAGATTCATTTGTACCAAGTGTTCCTGGGTATACTTCTGCAACCATCGTCCCACCTGATAGTTTTTCAAGTTCTTCTGCAAATTTAGTAAGTCCATATTGGTATGGGTTATCAAGAGATGTTTGATTGTGTGCTACACGTAGTTTAATAACTTCCGCTGGCGCCTCTGACGCGGCTGGTGCTGTGGTCTCCGTTTTACTCTCACTTTTTGCAGCCTCTGGTTTTGCAGCACACCCTGCCATACTAAAAGTTAATGCTAATGCCCCTATCATACATAATAATTTTTTCATACTATTCCCTCCTAATTTTTTTACTATATTCTTAAATGTGTTAAGAATTAAGAATCATAAACGAACTTCTGTCCTACATCGCAAGTATTGTATTCCATATTTCTTCTACTACAGGGATACCATTTTCCAAATTATCTTTTCGCGTTTTAATTTCCATTTCCCCAGGATAGAATATTTTTCCATTTTCATCTGACTTTTGGGAAGTTTTTATATCTTCAATGACTTCATTAATAATACTGTCTGTTACATCAACGCTGCTCATATGTGTTGGGTCTATCGCTATTAAAACTTGTGATAAACCATACTCATCTTCACATTTTTTTCCGATAGCTGTTGTTGAATTAGCGCCTGTTAAAACTGCTGCAATAAGGTCAAGTGCAATGGATAATCCCGAACCCTTCCAAAAACCTATCGGCAAGACTCTCCAGGTTTTTTCGATTTCTACAGGGTCAGTGGTTGCATTCCCCTTAGAATCAAATCCACCAACAACAGGTAACTGTTGCCCTTTAATCTTACACTCTTCTATTTTTCCATATGAAAATTGAGCCATGGCGCAATCCACAACAACGTGTTCATTATTGCTTCTTGGTATCGCCATTATAAATGGGTTGTTTCCAATATTTCTATCTTTAGTGCCCCAAGCCGGCATATTTGGCATTGTATTGGTCCAACACATACCGATCATGCCCGCATTTGCTGCCTGCCAGCCATAAGCGCCTCCGCGCATCCAGTGGTTTGTATTTCCCAGTGCTACAATACCAATGCCATATGTTTTTGCAAGTTCAATCGCACGGTTCATAGCACTATCTGCATTTGTATTACCCATTGCAAGATTGCCATTCCATCTTTCAAAGCCGCCTACAGATGCCTCCACAGTAGGTTCAGCATCAACTTTAATATAGCCTTTGTCAATGTATGAGATAACCCTTGGGAACCTATTAACACCATGAGAATAAATCCCATCTAAGCTGTTCTGTGCAAAAAGCTCACCACTTTTTCTTGCAGTCTCAGGCTTAAATCCCTTTTTAAGCAGAATTGTTTCAAATGTCTTAACCATGTCCTCATATTTAATTCTTAACATCTTTAGTCCTCTTTTCTATAATAGTCTTTGAGCAGCATATCCGTCATCCTAACTACGTTAATAGCTTCTTCAAAATTTGCAAAACTTTTTTCTTTTCCAATGAGCTCATTGACAACAGCTTGTTGATAAGGCATTGCCACATGTTCAGGTTCCTCAAATGTATAGACCTTCTCCCTGCCATCTTTAACAAGTTTAAACGACTTCGCAGATAAACCATCATAAACTATTCTGCCCCGGTCTCCAACAATCTGTACTTCATTGATCTCCTGATCTGCAACATAACACCAAGTTCCAGAACCTACAATACCATTTTCAAACTTAAAGGTTGCCATGACTGTATCATCTGCCTCATAATACCCCCCTTTGTTTTCTACTAAACCCGTCATAGTCTCTATCTGCCCAAAGTAGAAGGTCAGGCAGTCAAGCACGTGCACACCCATATCCAAAAACTTGCCGCCGCCTGATATGTTTGGCTTAACACGCCAAGGCAAGTTGCTTTTATCTAGTTCACTCTCTTCTACCTTCATAATTTGAGTGACATAAACATATCTTACATTTCCTATTTCTTTATGATCTAGAAGCTCTTTAATTTTTATAAATTTCTCCATACCCCTTCTATAGAAAGCTACATAAACCGGTATGTTAAGTTCCTCCGACAAGCTTTTAATCTCAAGACATTCTTCATAGGTCATAGCCACTGGTTTCTCTACATAAGGTATTTTTCCCGCCTTAAGACACGCTATGGCATATTGTTTATGAAAAATAGGTGGTGTAGCAATATATACAATATCAATATCACTCTCACTTAAAAGTTCTTCTACTGTATGATAAGCTTTTTTGACGCCATGCCTTTTTGCATAACCGACAGCCTGCTCATATTTTGCATCGTAAACTCCAACTAAGCGCGAATGATTAGACTTGTATAATCCCGGACCGCTCTTCACCTCAGTGACTTGCCCGCATCCTATCATTCCCCAATTAACATTTTTCATGACTGCCTCCTTTTCTTATTACTGAAGTAAATTAACATGAATCTTGTATACGATTTTTCGAATCATTGACTTGCCATTTCTTTCACATGCTGGTCTGTGTACATCGCTAGGAAAAAAGACACAAAAGTCTCCCTCATTCATCGTTATAAACGTCTCATCAGGTACATTTTTATAAAAAAGAATATCTCTTTCTTCTAAAAAATCTTCATCAACCTCATTTAAACCCGTATCATCAACAACACCTATAGATTCTTTGCCTCTATAAAGAAATTGTACATCTATATATTTGCGATGTATCTCTGCCCTCGTCTGACTCACTGGCAGTGTCATGATGTCTTTTACTTGAAAGAATATATCCTTTCCGGCAATCTCATATTCTCCTTCTTCAAACTCCTTAAAATCAGTCTTTTTAAAAAACTCTACAGCGTCTTTAATCACCTTAGGATACTTTTGTATGTCGAAGGTGGAATGGATAGATGAATAAATCATAATAATCTCCTTATCTTTTCGTAATCGATTACAATCAATAGTTTAAAAAATAAATTGCCTACTGCAATTTTAGAATTAAGTTCTAAATTTATTTCGTAATCGATTACAAATTATATCATAAAAAAATCAATTGCTTACAACAATTGTTAAATAAAGTTTGTTTTTTTGCTTTCGTAATCGATTACAATTTCTATGGTTAGAATATCATAAATCAATTTATACGTCAACCCTTTTTATTTGTTTTGTCACTTTAATTCATAAAACTCTAAGTATTTATAGCTATTTTGCCATATAAAACAACATTTCAACTACTATTTCCCAACTATTTGATTGCAAAATATCAAAAACCTAACATCATTTTTCCTACATGTCAGGTTTCTATTTTCACTCATATTAAAATACGAATAACTATTATTTCTCAAAAATATGTTTATACATAGGCTCCTAATTGGTAGACTCTTTAACTACAAACTCCGGTACAAGTTTAATGATGGGCTCTACTTTTTCTCCCATCAACATAGCATAAAGTGCATTGGTACATTTTTCTCCCATATCATGAATTTTATTATCAATACTTGATATTCTAGGTGTAGATATATCTGAATAAATAGAGTTATTAAAACCAACGATGCTGATGTCTTTAGGGATATTAAGACTAAGCTTATTACAAGCTTTTACGCCTCCAACGGCCATAATATCCTCACTATAAATAATAGCTGTTATATCCTTATTCATCTTCAGAAACTTTTCAGTCTCTATTTCACTGATATTCATGTCCGTCTTAATATGTCTTATATTTTTCTCATTAAATCCAATATCATTATTGGTGATTCCATCAATAAATCCACCTTGCTTTTCCTGACTGCTGTAACTAATATAATCGTTTACAAATGCAATGTTTCTATGTCCTTTACTAACAAGATAATTAACTGTATCTGATACAGCTTTTCTCTCATCAAGAACAATTCCACATATATTATCAAGATCTAAATAGCCATTAGCGATAACTACTGGCTTTTCGTTAAAATACTTTTTAATGCAATTTTTAGTCGTTTCATTTTGAAACCTTGAACCTATAAGTACAAGCCCATCAACATTTCGCTCCGCCATAACTCTTATATATTCTTCTTGTTTTGTATTATCCATCCCACAGCCGCAAATAATACTTGTATAACCAAGTCTTGCAAACTCCTGCTCAATATAAAAGGCAGTATTAATATGATGAATATTTCTTACATCAATAACATTAATACCAATTATCTTCATTTCGCTTCGCACAAGCCCCCTTGCAAAACTATTAGGTAGATAACCATATTCATCTAATACTTTTTGAACTTTTTCTCTCGTCTCCTTCTTAACCCCATCTCTATTGTTAATAACTCTAGAAACAGTAGCATAGGACACACCTGATAATTTTGCTATATCATAAATAGTCATTTAATTTCTCCAATCTAAAGTTATCTTAGAATATTATAGCACACCCACACTTATATTACATTCTAATTTATAGGATGTACAGATTAAAATGGAGGAGCTTAAATGTCATCTATACCATAGCCCTATGCCAGTTTCAATAATCAAAGTCTCAAGCTCATATAATTAAATTCCTAAAAATAGAGCTAATAATCTTTTTATCTTCATGTTAACCTTCTAAAAAAGTTTAAACCGGCTTACAAAGAGCAAGTAAATCTTCTACTGTAGCTGTAGCCAAACACTCTACAGTATCCGATGCTCCGTAATAAATCTTTACTTCACCGTTATCTTCTAAAATCATACCTCCTGGGAAGATAACATTTGTACGGAAGCCTTCATCCGCTTCCCACTTCGTTTCTGGAGCCAGTAAAGGTTCACGAGACATCCCAATAATTTTTGATGGATCTTCTAAATCCAGCAGCATAACCCCTGCACAATAACGTTTTTGCCAACAATCTTCCCATCCATTCTTACCACGCATTCTGTCTATATCTACCGTATGGAATAAAGTCAGCCACCCCGCTTCTGTCTTAATAGGCGGTGCACCCGGCCCTATTTTATCATTGGCAAACGGAATATCTTCTACTGCAAGTAATAGTTTTGAATCTCCCCAATAACGAAGGTCCTCAGAAAAAGACATCCAAGTATCAAAACGATCTATTCCTCCTCTTGAGTAAACCGTAAAAGGTCTTTCTAGCCTTACATATCTGCCGTTAATCTTCTCAGAAAATAAAACCATGTTACGATTATCGGGGGCTGTCATTGATAAAATCTCGATTGTTTTAAAATCTTCTGTAACAGCTATTCCTCCACGTATACCATGCTTTGTATCTACTGCAAAACATAAATAACACTTATCCTCTATAACTGTTAAACGCGGATCATATATTCTTGTTATCTCCGGATCATTTAAATCTGCCGCTGTTAAAAAAGGTTCTTCTTGTACATCCCATTTTTTTCCGTCTTCACTGTAGGCAAGCCCAATCATACACTTTCTGAAGTTTTGCTTTTCTTCATTGTAATCATAATCATTACGAAATGCCATGATGTATTTCCCTTGATATTTGATAACTCCAGCATTAAATATACAATCCGCCTCAAAAGGCATATCACCTTTACTTAAAATAGGATCCCCCCCGTTATAACGCTTAATCACTCCACTTGACTTTAATTCTGGAAACATTTTTCCCATAATCTCTTATCCTCCCTAAATATGTATCGCTGTCAACTGTTTAACTTTCCTGACTCCTGTACTCAGTAGGCGTACACCCATAATACTTTTTAAAACAACTCGCAAAATACCTTTGATTGCTATAGCCTGTGCTAAGCGCAACATCTAAAATTTTATATTGAGGGTCTTTTAACAGTTTAGCAGCTATTTCCATTCTTCTTCTGATTAAATATTCCATAAAGCCTTCACCTGTCTTTTGCTTAAATAATTGTCTGATATAATGGGGACTAAAAAATAGTTGTGATGAGGCTGACTCCAGATTAAACTCTTCATTTGCCAGATTATGCTCTATTAAAACCTTTACCTTATAGATAATTTTATCTCCCTGACTTTCTGCTATACTGCAAAATTTCTCACAGCATACACCAATATACTTCTCCAGTACAATTTTTGCATCTAATAAACTTCTAGAAGAGATATCATTCGCCAAATAACTTTTCATCGGTTCATCTTCCCAAATATGCAAGTTTTTATCTGCTTCCTCCAACATACTTGAAATGGAAAATATCAGTTCCATTAGAGAAATATTTATAAATTCAGAAGCACCTCCATTTAAGCTTTCGTAATAGTTCAAAATAGTCCCTAAGCATTCAATAGCCTTATCTTTATAAGCCATCTTAATATTTAAAATAAGTTCTTTTTCTAATTGTTCTGGTTTTTTATAAACTCTAGTTTCTTTTTTCGCGTAAACCTGCCCGGCATCTGACCAAGAAATGATACAGCCTTCATGGTTTAAAGTTCCTTTTAAAAGTTCAAAAGCTTGTTGATACGAAGATGCAATCTCCTCCCAATTAAAATACACTTTTCCCAAGGCACAAATCAAACGCATATCATAGTATTTTTTTAAGCTCTGATTAATCTTTTCAATCCCCCTTGCAATACTATCATAAAACTCCTGCTGACTTGGGTGACTGCCGCAAAATATAATGGTTAGCTGACTATCTTTGAAGCTTACAGCATAGTGCCTGAGACTGTTTTCAAAATAACCGTCTTTGATGATAATAAGAAAGTCCTCTACCATCTTCTGATTTTTAAAGTTCCATCGTTCATTACCAAGATTAGATTGTATCCTTACAACTCCCACACAATAAAATTTCGCCTGAAGATCAATTCTAATTTTCTTTGCTTCTTCAATAACATTTATTTGTTCCGAAGGATTCTCGATAATACCCTTAATAAAACGCTCCTGAATATACATCAAATTATCTTCCAGCTGACTTTGCATATCCTGCATATTATTTAAAAGGATTTCCTTATGACTTAATTCTTCTTTTATTTTGTCCAGCACTTTATAGAGTTCATCTGGCAGAAAAGGTTTTAATAAGTAATCTGTTACGCCTAACCCTAAGGCAGTCTTTGCATACGTAAAATCATCATATCCACTGATAATCACTGTCTTAATTGAATTATCGGCTTCCTGAATAGCTTTAATTAAATCTAACCCGCCAACGAGCGGCATACATATATCCGTAATCAGAATGTCTGGGCTTAATGTTTCCACTAAATCAAGGGCCTGCTCCCCATTTTCAGCTGTTCCTACGACCTCCATGCCAATATCTGCTTTATTAATCCATTTTGGCAAAAGCTCTCTTACATATTCCTCATCATCCGCAATGATTACACGATACATCCTACTCCTCCTCCGTTACATGCATTGGAATCATAATTGTTGCCTTCGTCCAGCACCCTTTCTCACTTTCTAATATAAGACCATATTCCTCTCCATAGTATAATTTAATACGTTCGTTTACATTATAAATACCGTATCCTTCATTGGAATTAGTCACCCCAAGCCGTAGACTTGCATTTAAAACTTCAAGCTTTTCTTCACCAATACCTTCACCATCATCTTCTATGCAGAGATTGAGGACCTTTTTGCCACTATCCTGTATGAGACAAATTCCATAAATCTTAATAAAACCCGTCGTCTTCTTAAGCTTAATCCCATGATAAATAGCATTTTCCACTAAAGGCTGTAACACCAGTTTAATAATAGGCATATCCAACATTTCTTCCTGAATATCAATTTCATATTTGAGCTTAGATTTATATCTAATGCTTTGTATATTTAAATAACTTCTTACATGTTCTATTTCTTCTCTAAAAGTAATGATTTCTTTACCTTTACTGAGACTAACTCTAAAAAACTTACCTAAAGAGTTTGATAGAACACTGATTTCTGTTGCTCCCTGGTCAGCCGCCTGCCAAGTAATCGCATTAAGAGTATTATAAAGAAAATGTGGATTAATCTGCGCTTGAAGTGCCTTAAGCTCAGCTTTACGTTTTTGTGCCTGCACCTTTTTTACATTTTCCTTTTCTTCTTTTAGCGCTTCAATGTTGATATTTAACTGGGTAACAAGATCATCGATTTCACCCACCATATAGTTAAAACTTTTTGCTAAATGGCCCACCTCATCATTATAAGGATACCTAAACTGCACATGAAACTCTTGCCCAATCGTTTTATTCATAATGTTGACAAATTGGCGTAGTGGCTTAGTTATGCTATTAGCCAAAATAACAATGGCCATAATACTTACCATCGTACTTACAATGAGAATGATAATAATAAAAGACCTAAGTTTCTCCAGATTGCCAATTAAAGAGTCCTTCGACCTTAAACTGTAAATCTGCCAGCCCGTTCCTTTCATCTGTGTATAGGTTCCTAAATAGTCTATTCCTTTGTAGACTACTTGCTTGCAAACAGCCTTCTGCCCCTCTAAATCTTCACTCCCAAGAAATGCTATTATCTTTAGTTCTTCTGGACCACAGTTCGCTACATTTCGTCCATATTGATCTACTATAAATAGTTTCTCAAAAGAGGAATAAGTATTTTTAAGGTATTTAATGACTTCAGACTGCTGCAGACTAATGACAAAATATACTTCCTGTCTGCCTATTTTAAAACGGTAAACGACAGGTATAACCACTTCATTTCCAATAAAAACAGGGTCTACTCTAGCCGGGAACCAACAAATTGTTTCACTAGGATTATCTTGAAAATAGCGATACATGTCTGATTCTTTAAACCGAAACTCCCGCCTTCTGGTTCTAGTAAAATTATCAAACTCACTATATTGCGTATAGACAGAGACCGAGTGTATATACCGATCTCCTTGAATAAGTTCAGAGATAGAATCTGCCATATCTCCTAATACCTTTGCATAATTAGCAGAATCTGCATGGGTCAAGTAATTATTGACTGACTTATAAAAATATGAATTATTATATAGAGCATGCACCCGCTTTGTAATTGACTGAACTCTGTCTGTCAAATGGTTATTCGCTTGATATAAAATATCTTCTGAACTATTATAATAATTATTCAGCGTATCCTTGGTCGCATAGCTATAATAAAGCATCCCCGCAAGGGTCGTGTTGATGAGTAAAATAGACATACATAATACAATTATTTTTGTTCTAAACTTTGTATTTTTAATGATTTCTCTCATAACAATCCCCTCTAGTTCCTGCGCCATTCTATGTCACAATTATATCATATATTATACTTGAATAATAACCCTTAACCCTTAATAGCTCCTGCAGTCAGCCCTCCTATAAATTGCTTGTTGCAAAAGAAGTAGACCATCAAAATTGGAATAATAGCAATGGAAGCTCCAGCTAGCATAATGTGCCATTCAGCTGCTGCATTTATAGAATATTTAAGCTGAACAACTGCAACAGTTAGTGTCTTAAGCTTAGGCATAGAAATACTCATAACTAATGTAGTAATATAATCATTCCACGCTGACCTAAACACAAATAAAGCTACAACAGCTAAAATAGGTTTAATAAGTGGCAAAATAATCCTGAAGAAAATGCCATACACGTTGCAGCCATCAATCGTTGCTGCCTCATCTAATTCTTTAGGAATGGCTCTTATAAATCCCATGACTAAAAGGACGTGTGATGCTTGCCCGCCTGTTAAGGCTAAAATCAATCCCAAAATAGTCTTGTTAAGTTTTAGCACAACTAACATACTATAAATAGGGTAAAGTGTTACAGACCCTAAAGCTACGAACATTAGGCTAATATACATTCCTAAAATCAGTTTTTTAAAAACAAAGGTTTTTCTTGCAAAAACAAAACCTGCTAGTGCTGAAGTCGCCGTCCCTACGACCATGGTTGTTAAACTAACTACTACACTATTGAGGGTGTACTTTGTAAAATCTGCCTGTACAAAAGCCTGATAATAGTTTTTAAAATGCCATATACTCGGAAAAAAACTGCCACCTAAAGTTAACTCACTGTTCGTTTTAAAGGACCCTAAAATAGTGTATATAATAGGATATACCGTGAATATAACCATAATAGCTATAAATGAAAGTCCTATAAGCTCGAGGCCTATTTTTTTTGTTTTATACATTCATGTGACCTCGCTTTCTAATAAATATCATCTAGCTTTTTAGATATAAAAAGATAACTAACTGTTATAATTCCTGCGATTACTGCTGAGACTGCACTTACTGCTGCGCCATATCCATATTGTGGTGTTATGATAGTAGTTGGCGAAATCGAAAAGAAATACTGATAGCCATATAAAGCCATTACCATCGTTGAATTAGTAGGTCCTCCTTCTGTCAGAACCATAACATTATTCATATCTTGAAAGGCTGCTGTAATAGACAGCATTAATATAATTTTAAGAATAGGTCCTAGCATAGGAATTATAATGTACCAAACTGCCTGTAATCTATTTGCCCCGTCAATCCTTGCACTTTCAAGTGCATCTTCTGAGACCTGCTGAATGCCTGCAATAAAGTAAACCATGTAATTACCAACTCCACCCCATACAGCAGTAATCACTAATGTTTTCATAGCATGTTCTCTGCCAAGCCAATTGATAGGCTGTTTAATAATATGCCACTGCATCAGATATTGATTAATCTGTCCATTATAGACATTAAAAAGCAAATAAAATACAAGACCCATAACTGCTGCACTCATAATAGTCGGGACAAATATTACACTTTGTAAGAGGCCATTCCCTTTTCTTTTTTTACTTAGTATTAAGGCGAGTAAAAAAGCAAGAGGTATCGTAAATAAAATCTTAGCCCCTGCATAAACAAGCGTATTGACTACTGATTTCCAATAAATCTCATCTCTAAAAACGCGTATAATATTATCCATTCCAATGAATTTAGCAACTCCTGATCCATATCCTCCATAGCGATAAAAAACATATCGCAATGTCCAAATGACTGGATAAACTGAAAATGCTATAAATAAAATGAGGTTTGGTAGCAACAAACTGTATGATCTGAGGTTATCTATAAGCCTTTCTTTTCTTTTTACAGGAGATATCTGTGTTTTTGTTTTTGCTGCTGCTTGTAAGTTCACAGTCATCCTTCCTTTCTTTTTTAAAATAAAATGGAGCTATAAAGCTCCATTTTTTTAGTGACAATGCTGACCATCAAATGTCAGGATTTTTATGTTCACCTGTAACTTATTATGACTTAGATGGATTCATAGGGTCAAAATGATCAATTTTAATTTCTTTACCGATACCTTCATCAATACCAGCTTTTAAGGCTGCATTGTATCTAGCAGTTAAGTCTTGTAATCCAGATTCAATGTCTTTATCACCTAATAACATCTCACCAAATACATCATACATGACTTGCCCTTCAACAATAACAGCATCTGTATTCTTTTCGTGAGGTGTTTTAGGCCATATAGCATCGCCATCTCCTACTAGTAAAGTTGGATTATTGATATAGATATCAGCAGGTTTTGCTTTTTCAATAACAGCAGGAATACTAGAAATACCAAGTCCTGCTTCATAGTATTCTACTAAATTATCAACATTTGCAAAAATAGCTTTATAAACTTTCCAAGCAGCTTCTAAATTTTCACTTTCTGCATTAAAAAGATAACCATTAAGAGGTGTATAGTTTTGCTTGCCCACTACTTTTCCACCACTTGTAGGAATTGGTGCACATGCCCATTCTTGTTCCATAGGGAATTGATTTTCATATACTCCAGGTTCAGCATGAGTAAATGAAATATACATACCAATTTTACCTGCAGCAAATTGAGTTCTAAGTGGATCAATATCCAGTGATTCACAACCTGGGAATGCCGCTGCTGGTGAAAGAAGCTCTTTCCATGCCTTTAAAATATCTGTATAGTCCATAAAATTATACTGACCTGCTGCAAAATCGTAGCCTAAGCGTCTTCCAAGCTCTCTTTCTGTCATATAAGCTAAAGAACGGTTTAAGGCAGAAGTAGGACTCTTCATATTAGCTGCAAAACCATAGATTCCTTCTCCTGAAAGTTTTGATGTAATGAGTTTAGCTGCATCAACCATCTCTTCGAGGGTTTCAGGCGCTTTTGTAAGACCCACTCTGTCAAAAATCTCCTTATTATAGAACAAGCGGCAGGTTGTAGCTGCTGTAGGCACATAATAAGTTTTGCCATCAATGACGTTCATACCATTAACGAGTGCTGAACCAAAGGTCTTCTTAAACTCCTCATCCATAAACGGTGTAATATCTGCATATTTACCAGAATTGACGTAGTTAGTAAACATCTGTTCTTGAAAAACAAACATATCTGGAGCATCTCCATTTTGAAATACCATATCTACTGCCTGCACATAGTTGTCTGAATAAATCTCATAAACTACTTCAATATTATCTGTGTTTGTTTTATTATACGCGTCAACTTTAGCTTGTTGGAACTCGGCATCATGTCTGTCCTTTGTCCAAACAGTAATAACTGTTTTTTCACCAGGTGCTGTCTCTGTGCTGTTTATTTCTGTTTTTGCTTCTTCCTTAGTTTCTTTAGTTGTTTCCGCTGTATTACTTGGTTTACTACATCCTGCCAGTGTCGTAAGGGCTACAACAGTACCCATTGTGAGCGCAAGTAATCTTTTAAATTGTTTCATATAAAACTTCCCCCTCTTCATTTAACGCTTCATGCGTTTCTTGTACTCTTATCTTAATATAATTTTCATATTTACTAAATCCACTATCTGACTATGGGATGTATAATATTCGATGTTAGCTTAGAGTATAGCCCCTTGTTTTATTAACACCTTTTGAAGTTCTTTTGTGTCTAAATCTCTAATCTCCTGATCATTTTTTATGCAGAGTGCAGCTGCTGTCCCTGCTGCTTCTCCTGTTGCAAAACAAGCTGGCATAACCCGTACAGACCCCATCATAGCCCGATCAGTACTAATAGTTCTTCCTGCAACTATAAGATTTTTAATTCCTTTTGGCAATAAAGAACGAAATGGAATGGTATAGTATTCTCCACGCTTATATTTAGAAATAACATATTCGCTGTTTTGTGAATCATAGTCTGCCTCTTCCAATCTTACTGCATGCCTATCAATAGGATATGCATAGCGTGCAATGGCATCTTCAAACACCCTCCGATTATCATAATCTTCTTTTGTCAGCTGATACTCTCCTACAATACGCCTGGATTCTCTAAGGCCTATATGCGGTCCACTAGAAACAAGAACTGCTTTTTCTGCGCCTGGAACATACTTATGTAAAAAACGCATCATTTGTGGTATTTTTGACCTAGCTTCAACCTCTGCTCGTGTTAAATCAACTGCATCCAATGGATAAAAATCATACACATGCCCAAAATTAAAGCCTGCTACCCCATCTGCCTGAAGTGCTATGCCTGCAACGTTTTTTTCTCCAGTTGGAAATTCACCTGCGTCTCTTGCTTTTTTTGAAGCCACATTTAAGTTGCCGTCTTCTCCCGTTTCTCTGGCATATTTCATAAAGCGGTCACTATCAAAATTAGCTACTCTAAAACAAAGTGTACCTGCCTGAACGAGTCCATTTGCATCTCCGTATTCATATGCCCCACCAGATAGGGCTACTAAATCTGCATCCCCTGTACAATCTGCAAAAAAATGGGCTTTTATTGTCTGTTTGCCGCCTTTATGATGTATATCTACAGATTCTATAACGCCTTCTTTGTAATTTGCACCAGTTACAGTAGTATGAAAAAGCACTTGAGCTCCACTGGCTATAACGAGCTCATCGAATACTCTTTTTAATATCTCAGCATCAATAGGTACCCAATCAAGTCCTCTTATGCGATCAGGCTTATTATCATAAAAAGGGCTTTCATAGCCTTCTTTCTTCATCTTTTCTAATACTTCCAACCCAATTCCCCCTATCACCAGGTTATGTCCGTCAGTATAAGGACAAAAGGCTGGTACTAATGCATTGGTGGCCATTCCCCCTAAATAACCAGCTTGTTCTATAAGAAGCGTCCGTATACCATTTCTCGCCGCAGCAATCGTTGCAGCTATTCCTGCCGGCCCGCCTCCAGCTACTACTAAATCAAATTCGTTTAATCGCATTATATCTTCTCCTTTTTCTCAACTAAAGTTATATCTCTAATTATACTTGCTTTATTTATGCGAAAAAGAAAAATAATGACCTATCTTTGTTCGATATATGACGTAAAAACAGGCTCCCGTCATGATGGCAGTTTTATAATTTTAACTGTCTATCATAAAGAGAGCCTATTAACTTAAGTTGTTTCTATAAAAATACATTATATTAATTTTAAATCTGCTTTACTGATAACAATTGCTCTAATTTTTCTTTTGGTATTGGCCTGCTAAACAAATATCCCTGACCATAGTCACATTTATTTATCTTTAAGAATTCTAACTGCTCATTAGTTTCTATGCCTTCTGCTACGATCTCCAAATCGAGTTCATGGGTGAGCTTGATAATAGATTCTACAATTACATTCCCTTGACCTTGGCTTGAGATGTTTTTAATAAAATCTCTATCAAGCTTTACTATATCAATGGGAAGTTTTTGCAAATAAGTTAGCGAAGAATACCCTGCCCCAAAATCATCAAGTGCTATCTTTATCCCCATATCTTTTATTTGTTTTAAAATTCTAGTTGATGCCTTAATATCTTCCATCACTGCTGTTTCAGTTACTTCCATCTGAATTTCATCACTTTTTATTTGCGTTTCAGAAAGTACTTGTCTTATTTCATCTATAAGCTCATCTTGGGTAACTCTCTTTCCGGAAACATTAATTGACATCTTAACAGGCGGATAGCCTTGGTCTTCCCAATATTTCTTTTGCATCAAAGCGGTCTTTAATACCCACTTTCCTATGGTATAAATAAGCCCAGTTTCTTCAGCTAGCGGAATAAATTCCATTGGGGATATCATGCCTCTTATAGGATGTATCCATCTTATTAAAGCTTCTACAGCTATTAAATCACCATTTGCCAGATCCATTATAGGTTGATAATAAAGAACAAATTCTTCATTATCAATAGCTTGTCTAAGCTCATTAACCATTGTAATATGCTTTAAACTTTGCTCTTCCATTTCATGCAGATAAAAACAGTAATTATCTTTCATGTTTTTCTTAACTGCGTACATAGCCATATCTGCGTGCTTGAGCAGA
The DNA here is from genome assembly GCF_900095725.1 of Cellulosilyticum sp. I15G10I2. Lineage (NCBI taxonomy): Bacteria > Bacillati > Bacillota > Clostridia > Lachnospirales > Cellulosilyticaceae > Cellulosilyticum > Cellulosilyticum sp. I15G10I2. Next base: position 22,026 of record NZ_FMMP01000017.1, on the reverse strand, counting down.
AGCGGCAAATCACTACCATGCTCTGGATACAAGGCAATTCCAATACTAAACGAAATAAAAAACTGCTGATTATAAAGATGCCATGGTGTTCTTAGGTATTTGAGCAACTTATAGATTTTGGTAATAACTTCTTGTCTGTCATTAATATTCTCAAATATAACTGCGAATTCATCACCACTTAATCTTGCAGCCAAATCAGGCTTTTGAATATGTTCTTTTAATATATCTGCAATATGTTTTAAAAGCATATCCCCAGCTAGGTGTCCTAAAGTGTCATTTATATTTTTAAAGTTATCAATATCCATATAAAGTAATGCAAACTTTTTATGGGCTCTTCTTTTATTAGTAATTAACTTAGTTACTTTTTCTTCAAATGACAGTCTGTTAGGAAGCTGCGTTAGTGCATCATAATAAACTAAGGAATTAAGCCTTTCTTCTACCCGCTTCTGCTCTGAAATATCTGTATGAGAACCTGCAACTCTTATTAATCTGCCTTTTGGATTCCATATTGCTTTCCCTTTACTTAGTATCCATCTATAGCTTCCATCTTTACACCGCATACGATAAACATCTTCATAAGAATCTTCTTTAGATCTAATATAATGCCTTACTCTATTAAGAGCATCTTTCTTTTCATCAGGATGAATTAAATCAATCCATGCTTTAAAAGTATTATCCAGTTCATCAGCCTCATAACCTAAGTAGGTTTTCCACCTTTGTGAAAAATAATAAATATGATTTTCCACATCCCAATCCCAAATACCACAATCTGCACCTTCAACAGCCAGCTTATATCTTTGCTCACTGATACTAAGAGCATTACGGTTTACCTCTAACTCATCAAATTGGTGCCTCAACTCTTCTTCTAAAGCTATAAGCTCTTCATTATTTGCGCTGAGTTCTTCAAAATTATCATAAATTTTTCTAAGCATTCTCTTTAACAACGTAAGCCTTTCTAAAACCAGCAAGTAAATAAGTATCATAGTTATAACTACATAGGCCCACCCCTTATAAAGCGCTAATCTTTTGTAAAGTTCTAAGTCTGTCACAATTCTACTTAATAATTCATCAGACAGTAAAATCCATAGTACCCCTAAGACGCCATACACAATCGCAATCCTCATCGATTCAAAGTTGGGATATATTTTATAATTAGGATTTAGATAATAATTAATATCCTGATCTTGCTTCCTATGTTTACTAAAATACGACTTTAAATTTTCTAATAAACTTAACAATCGTATCACCACCCTTCTCTAAATGATTGTTTATAGCATTTTAATCTTAAGAAATGATTGTGATGTGAAATCATTCTGATAAACAACATTATAGGGATGAATAACTCAAGTCTATCTGTTGTTTCTTTATATTGTAAGAATCTAATTAAATATTATCAAATTATGTATACAAATACAATAAAAACAGTAACATTATGCAATATCTTGATTTTATTTGTAAAAAAGACATGTCATATATTAAAATAAATAAAAATTAAAAAAAGCAGGCACTTAGAGCCTGCCACTACACAAATTATGATTTCCATATTATCTGTGCGACAAGTTTTCGTGTCTACTCATATTTGTATACCCCAGTCTTGCAGATATGTCCATAGCTGTTTGTTTTACTAAGCCTGTAAACTCCTTTGTTGGCTTTTCAACGAAGGCTTTACTTTCTCCTGCAATACTAAGAGCTGCTATAATCTTTCCTCTATAATCATAAATAGGTGCTGCTATACAAAAAATCCCTATTTCATGTTCCTCGTTATCTATGGTATAGCCACATTTTCTTGCGGTTTTAATCTCATCTAAAACTTGCTTAGGTGTTTCTAAAGTAGTAGGTGTAAACTTTTCAAAAGTTATCTTAGAAAGTATTGCAAGAATATTTTCATCATCTTCTTGCAAAAGCAGGGCTTTACCTACTCCGGAACAATACAATGGAATTCTTTTTCCTATTTGACAGTACATTCTAAGACTATTAACCGTATGAATCTTTTCTATAAATATTGCCTCTGTTTGATCAAGAATAGCCATCTGTACAGGGAGTTTTGAAATGTTAACAAGCTGCCTGAGATAGGGTGATGCTTCTGTTTTAAGTTCGATATTATTAAGCTTCATACTGCTTAATTCCACCATTTTAAGTCCTATAATATAGTTGCTTCCGACTCTTTCTAAAAAGCCCCTGTTTTCTAAAGTTGCAAGAAGCCTATGAACGGTAATCTTATTAAGCTCAAGTAAATCCTCGAGTTCTTTTGTACATAATCCTTGCGGGTATTCTGATATAATCTCTAATAACTGTAATGCCCGATCTACAGTTTGCAGTGTGCCTTTAGCCATGGTATAACCTATCTTTCTTTAATATATTTCATTTAATATTCTCATTTTACTTATTATTATATAGGAAGTACTTTAAAACAACAAGGCTGACAAAAATCGTTTTGTCAGCCTCATATTTATATGCTCTATTTTCAATTATCTCGCTAACCAACCGCCATCTACTGCTACAGTATAGCCATTGATGTAGTCAGCAGCTTCTGATGCTAAAAACACAGCTGGTGCTGATACGTCTTCTGGCGTTCCCCAACGGTCAGCAGGTATTCTTTCTAGTATACTCTTATTTCTATCTTCATCAGCTCTTAAAGCAGTTGTATTATTTGTTGCCATATAACCTGGCGCAATCGCATTAACATTGATATTGTGTTTTGCCCACTCATTTGCAAGAGCTCTTGTTATACCCATTACACCACTTTTACTTGATGTATAGGAAGGCACTCTTATTCCCCCTTGGAAAGATAACATGGATGCTATATTAATGATTTTGCCCCCGCTGTTTTGTTTAATATATTGTTTTGCAACAGCCTGTGAGAAGAAAAATACTGTTTTAACATTGATGTTCATAACATCATCCCAATCTTTTTCTGTAAAATCTATGGCATCACAACGTCTGATGATCCCTGCATTATTTATAAGTATATCTACTTTACCAAATTTCGCTACTGCTTGATCAATAATATCTTGTATCGGCTCTATTGAAAGTAAGTTAGCTGTTATACCAATAAAGTCTTTTCCTAACGCTTTAACTTTTTCTTCTGTTTCTGGCATTTCAACATAGTCAACACCTACTATATCTGCTCCTGCACTTGCAAGACCTAATGCAATGCCTTGGCCAAGCCCAGTAGACGCTCCTGTTACAATAGCTACTTTACCACTTAATGAAAATTTATCTAATATATTATTCATATTTATCGCTCCTTAAATAGTTTCTATTATCTTAAATCTGGTGTTTTGATATGGTCCATGTCATCAAAAGTTTTATTTTCTCCAACCATTCCCCATATAAATGTATAGTTCTTTGTACCACAGCCTGAGTGAATAGACCAGCTTGGTGAGATAACCGCTTGTTCATTCTGCATAACAATATGACGGGTCTCAGTAGGCTCTCCCATGTAATGAAATACAACTGAATCATCTGCTATATCAAAGTATAAGTAAACTTCCATTCTTCTTTCATGTGTATGAGAAGGCATTGTATTCCATACACTTCCTTCTTCTAACATTGTAAGCCCCATCATTAACTGACAGCTTTGTAATACATCTGGGTGCAGCAATTGAAAAATGGTTCTCTTATTTGCAGTAGCTTGGTCTCCTAGAACAACTTTTTTAGCATCCTTCATGCTGACATGTTTTGCTGGGTACACAGTATGTGCTGGTGCACTATTAAGATAGAATTTAGCTGGATTTGCTGCATCATTACTTATAAATTCTACTTTAGCTGTTTCTTTTCCTACATATAAAGCATCTTTATTGCCAACTACGTACTCTACCCCATCAACTACAACTTTACCCTCAGCACCAATGTTTATAATACCGAGCTCTCTTCTTTCTAGAAAAGAATTAGTTCCTAGTTCTTTCATTGTATCCACACCATCTGCAAGTTCAATCACTTGATCAGTAGGCACTACGCCACCAACAATAATTCTATCAATATGGCTATAAACCATACTTTTCTTACCTGCTACAAATAAGTTTTCAACCAAAAATTCTTCTCTTAATTCTTCTGTCGTATAATACTTAGCATCCTTTTGATTAGCTCCGTAACGAATATCCATACTAAAGTCCCCCTATTTTTCATTATATGAAACTGTATTTCTTATAAATTTATTATATACCTCTCTATGTATATAGTCAATCATTATTTCATTTTGTGTTAAATAATTTCATATAGTGAAATAAACACAGGTCCTACCCTCTAAAAAAATACTATCTTCTTAAACTTATACCTAATATGCTCACTTCATATAAAAAAGCGTAAAAAAAAACCTCAACTTACAGAGGTTTTTTTATTGACTATTGTGGGCTAAAAACAATTACAACATGACTAGCAAATAAATTCATCCCTAATAGGCGTAAATACATCCAATATAGCCCCATCTTCTAGTGCAATAACCCCATGCACAACTCCAGGATTAGCCACATAAGAATCGCCTGCACTTACAACATAAGTTTCTCCCCCACACATTAATTCAAATTTACCTGACAGAATATAACCCACTTGATCATGGATATCATGACTATGAGGCTCTCCTATTCCACCTTTTTTAAAATCAAAACGAATCATCATAAGTTTATCATTATGAACCATTAACGTGCGTGTTACAAGATCATTTAGAATAGTTACTTTTGCATCATTTTCTTTAATTACCATCATATTCTCCTTTTAATCATCTAAGTTTTTCATTATTATATCAAAAACAAAACCGTAAATACATAGGCTGTAAGTACGGTTTTGTTTTTATCTAAAGTTAATTATGTTTATTTTTTGGTCTTTGAAATGATGTAGTTATATAAATCTTCTTTTTGGCGTCCTAGCACTTTATCCTTAAGTACAAAACCATGCTTAGTCACAAGAAGTATAACAACCATCCCCGGTTTTTTTGAGATACCTTTTACCATACGCCATTTCAACTCCGAAGTTTGAGTTCCGGCTTTAACATGAATACCATGATCATTAAAACCTATTTCTGTATCATGCGAAACCGCAGATACCTGTTTTTTGGCTCGCATATAAATAGCTGCTGGTTGAATAATCGTAAATAAACAAACTGCGACTATTAAAAGTATCTTCACAAAGCTGTTTACATCTTCCCAAAACCTTATGCCTAGCAGTAACATGGCAACAGTAAATATGATATTACATATCCCGATCATTGAACCATAAATACTATACATGGATAACTGCCAAAGGTCATATGCTGTTGTGCGATAAGTAAACGTATATTTCATATTTCTCTACCTAAATAACGATGGAAGCCATAAACTAACTCCCGGAATAAAGGTAATGAGTAAAAGTGTAATAACCATACATAAGTAAAATGGCAATGTGGCTTTTACAACCCGCTCCATCGATACTTTACCAACTGCCGAACCAATAAAGAGTACCGCACCAACCGGTGGTGTTAAAAGACCAATACCACAGTTTAATACAACCATAATACCAAACTGAATAGGATCAATACCAATTGAAGTTGCGATTGGCAGCAGGATCGGAGTCGCAATCAATATAATTGGCGCCATATCCATAATACATCCAAGAATCAAGAGGATAATATTTAAGAGCAGTGCCAAAAGAATTGGATTATCCGTAAGATTAATAATTGCATTTGCTGCTAAACTTGGAACACGTAGACGTGTCAAAGCAAATCCAAAAATACTAGAAGTTGCAATCAGAATAAGTACGATTGAAAGTGTATCCACACACACATCAAGCACTTTCCAAACGCCTTTCCAATCAAGGCCTTTATAAATAAATACACTAACAAGCAAACTGTAAATAACCGCAACCGCTGCTGATTCTGTCGCTGTAAAAACGCCGCCAACTACACCTACTACAACGATTAGAACCGCTGCAAGTGCCCAGAAAGAAACAGCAAATTGTTTTAATAAATTAACTATGCTGAATGGTTCGCCCTTTGGATAGTTTCTTTTAACAGAAATGATATAAGAACCAATCATTAAAGTTACTGCAAGTATTGCGGCTGGCATATAACCTGCAAGGAAAAGACTTCCTACAGAAATACCACCTGCAGTCGTCGCATAAATAACCATGTTATGACTCGGAGGAACTAAAAGTCCTTCGCAAGATGAAGTAATCGTAACTGCCGTTGAAAAGTCATCATCATAGCCTTGGTCTACCATCATAGGAATTAAAATACTACCAAGAGATGCGGTATCAGCAGCTGCTGAACCAGAAATCCCTCCAAAGAAATATGATGCAACGATGTTAACCATCGCCATACCGCCACGCATCCAGCCAACACAGGCATTTGCGAGTGCAATCAGTTTTTCAGAGATACCACCAAATCCCATGAGACAACCCATTGTAATAAAGAAAGGTACCGCCATAAGACTGAAGGAACTAATCCCTTTTACCATCTGCTGAGCAATGGTTGTAAGCGGAAGTCCTTGGTACAAAAGAGAAAATAAAGATGCAAGTGCTACTGCATATGCAATAGGAAATCTTAGAAATACCATGATGAAGAAACTACCAAGCAAAATTAATATTGCCATACTCTCAACACTCATTATTTATCCCCTCCCTGTACAAAAAATTTTTTAATATGATTATATATAGCTTCTATTTCAAAAATAACCATGGCTATCCCTGCCAACGGAACTGGAAAATACATCCAAAACCTAGAAATGCTTGGCATACTTACATAAGAGCCTCTTGAGCCAAGCAGCACTGCATAATTCCATCCTACTACGATCATAACTATCGCAAGTGCAAAAACAGCAATATCTGCAAGAATGTCTAAACCAATTACTAATTTTTTAGGTAAATACCTATCAAATGCTGTCATACGAATATGCGCATTTCTTCTAATCGCTAGAGCTGCAGAAAGCACTGCCATATAGGCCATACACGTTAAAACGACTTCCTCACTCCATGCTGGATCTGGGATAAAAGGAATGTACCTGCCAGCCACTGCCATAGTGGTAATAAGAATATCTACTATTAAAAGTAATTTACATAACAAAAGAACTACCTTATACGTCACATCATATGCCGGTTTAATCTTGTCAATTGTATTAAAAATGTTAGGCATACCTTACCTCCTTAAAAATTTAGACACAAAGGTTGTGATCCTCCTCTGTGTCTATAAAAACATCTTATTAATACTTAGTAAATCTTATTTCATGTTAACAATTTGTTGATAAAGTTCAGCACTGTTTGCTGTAGCAGTAGCAATTACATCTTTAACTGCTTCTTGCCAAGGTGTGATATCATCAACTTCTACAACATTAACACCTTCTGCTTTTAATTGGTCTAAGACTTTGTTTTCAGCTTCTTCAGAAATTGTTCTGTTGAATTCTGATGCATACTTACCAGCTTCCATAATAATATTTTGTTGTTCTTCTGTAAGTTTATCCCAAGCTTCATCTGTGATAACTACTTGGATTGCCCCAAGTGTATGTCCATCAAGAATGATAGTTGGTGCAACTTCTGGGAATGCATTTGATTTGTAGTTAGCGATAGGTTGTTCAGCACCATCAACTACACCAGTTTGAAGTGCAGAATAAAGTTCACCGAAAGCTACAACTGTAGGTGAAGCTCCAAGACCTTCTACTAATCCTTGCATAACAGGGTCATTTGAAACTCTAAGTTTCATACCTTTTAAGTCTTCTATTCCCTTAATATCTTTAACTGTAAAGAAATGACGGAAACCTTCTTCTCCGTAGAATAAACCTCTCACACCACTACCATTTTCATGTGGCTCTAAAAGGAATTCTGGCGCTAATTCAGATGTAGCAAAATTCCAGAAATGTTCACGACTTACAAATGTATAAGGAATAGAAAGTAGTTTTGATTTTTCTCCGCCGTAGCTTGTAAGAGCAAATGCTGAAATACGAGACATATCAATTGTTCCGCCACCGCCAAGCATTGCATCAAGGACATCATTTTCTGATCCTAAAACGCCGCTTGCCTGAATATCAATTTTAATCTTTCCACCTGAAAGTTCTTCAACTTTTTCTTTAAAGGCAGTACCTGTTTGACCAACAATAGTATCTAATGGATTAACTTCTGCATATATAAGAGTAACCTCTGGTTCTGCTGCTGTTTCTGCTGGCGTTGTTTCCGCTGGCGCTGTTGTTTCTGCTGGTGCTGCTGGTGCCGCTGGTGCCTCTGGTGATTTTAAACCACAACCTGCAAATGAAACTGCCATTAAACCACTTAAAAATATTGCTGCTATTTTCTTATTCATATTACCCCTCCTGTGAATTCATGGATAAACTTGTTGTTTTCTGTAACTTTGTTACATCATAACACCAGTTTTCCGCAAAACACTAATATTTATACCTAAATATCAATGTTTTAACTTATATATTTATTATATAAAAAGTGTTTTTATCACACAATAAATAATCTGGCTATTAGCATGACTATCTTATAAACTCTAAAAAACAGCCTGCTATTTTTCAGAGTTTACCAAGACTATTTTGTAATAATAGCATTATTTTGTTCAAATACTTATATTATTCCATGTCTTGAATTTGCTTAACGATCTCTAAATAATTGCTGGCATATTGGTCATAGAGGGGTCTAACAGCCTTTACAAACTCACTGCGATTTTCTATTTCAGTAATGATAACGCCGGCCTTTATCAGCTTTTGTTCGGACTCCTTTTCCTTGATAAGCCATTTTTTCCTTTGAAAAACTTGAGATTCCTTAGCACAGGCCCTAATAATTTCTAAATCTACCTCTGATAGTCGATCCCGTATTTTTTGGCTTGCAATTAACATTTCTGGTATCCTCACATGTTCATCAATTGTGTAGTATTTTGCAACTTCATAATGAAGTGAAGTATCGTAGCTTGGATAATTATTTTCAGCACCATCGATGATCCCCCTTTGCATAGCACTATATACTTCTCCATAAGGCATAGGAATAACGTATGTCCCCAAAGCTTTTGCCATGTCTACGAGCATTTGATTCTCCATAACTCTGACCTTCAGACCTTCTAAATCAGCCAGAGTCTTTATTTCTCGTATACTATTATAGAAGTTGCGCGCCCCTGCATCATACCAAGTTAAGCCAATAAGGTTTTTATCTGCAATACTTTCCAGAAAAAACTCACCAATCTCACTGTTTAATACCCGCCACATATGGTCACTATCCTTATAAATATAAGGAAGCTGTAACACATTAAGCTGTGGTGCTATTTGTGCTGCCATTCCTGCACTTACCCTAGCAAAGTCTATGCCCCCAAACTGAAGTTGCTCAAGAATTTCATTTTCAGGCCCTAACTGCTCGCTATCATAGACTTTAATAACGATACGCCCATTCGTTTTTTCTTCTACTAGGCGTGCAAACTCTTTATCAGCTTGTGTTGTTGGGTGATCAGGCGGTTGATTTTCTGCTAACCGCAAATAGACCGTCGGCTTACTCTGTTCCTGATCAGGTATTCTGTTTTTACAACTTCCCAAAATAAAAAGCCCTATTATACACAGTATCAGTAACCCTTTAGTTGTCTTCATATTCTTTTTCTAAGCCTCCGCCTGTATAAAATTTGCTACGATATTCTGAAGGTGTTATGCCTTCATACTTTTTAAAAACTCTTGTGAAATAGTTAGGATCAACATAGCCGATCTCAGAGCTAATTTCCTTCATAGAAAGCTCTGGATTTTTCATTAAACGTTTGGCCACTCTAATTCTCACCGAACTTAGATAATCAATAAAATTAGTATTAAGATGTTTTTTAAATACCTTACTAATATAGCTAGGACTTAAATAACATACAGAAGAAAGTTGGTCAAGGGTTAAGTTTTCTGCATAATGCATATTAATATAGACGATCAGTTGATCTAAAATAATGGAAGATTTATCTGTTTTTTGCTTATTAATTTTCTCCATATACTGATGAGCAAATTCCCTCAGCAAGCATTTTGCCTCATGTTCAGTCTTAATCTGCATGGTCTGATTAAAAAGATCAAAAGTGTGCAGCGGCGTATCAAAAATTTTATCAGAAAGCCAGTCCCTAATAAGAATAAACTGCTCATAGAGTTTAACACGCAAATGTTCAATAGTTTGTGTAGGGTGAGAAATGTCTTCAAAAACAAGCTCAATATAGCGGGTAAAACTTTCTTCGTCTTGATCATTTAAACTTTTAACCAAAGCCTTTAAATTCTGTTCGCTCATCGATTCTTTTATAGGCTGACGCTTGTTACAGTTTCCTTTTGCCGACCAAAAAGATTTCCACAGACAATCAAGTTTATTACACGGATCTCCAATACCAAAATCCGCATAAAGCTTATGTTCTTCAGCAAAAGATACACTTATTTCATTGATTGCTTCTCTAATTTTCTGCTGAACTTGCAGAAGTTCATTTTGTGTATCTCCTAGCGCAAATACATAAATATAATCTTTAAGTATAATGGTATATTTATGGTTTACCATCATATCAAGTCTTGTCTCAAACTTTTCCAAAAACCTTTTTCTAAGCATTTGTAAGCGCAGCATAGATGGTACAGCTTCTGGATCTGCTTTTGTACTAATAACAATGCCCATTCCCCACTTAAAATTCACTCTGTTAAATTCTAAGTACTCTTTACCTTGCCCCTCTTCAATATCCCCATTAATAAGAGATGTAAGAAATTCATTTTCTAAATACTTAGTGACTTGCTCAAGTTTAGATTCCATTTCTTTTTTACGGAGTTTTTGTTCTTTTTCCTCTTGAAGCATCTCAACTGTTTTTTTAATAACCTCTATAAAACGTTCATTAGTTGCAGGCTTTAAGATAAAGTCCTGAACACCCAATTTTATGGCTTCATGGGCATAGTCAAACTGATCATACGCTGTGAGAAAAATAATTTTGCTGTCTTGCAATATTTTTTTTATAACTTTGGTAGCTTCAATCCCATTAAGTCCAGGCATCTGAATATCCATTAAAATAATATCAGGTGTATGGAGTGCCGCACTTGAAATGGCATCCTGTCCATTTACTGCTTCAAAAAACTCAAAATCAAATAAGGCTTCTTTTTTTAATATAAACTTAATAGCATCCCGTTCTATAGATTCATCATCAACAATGAGTATCTTATATCTTTCCATCAAGTTCATTCCTTTCAAACTTAAATTCCGTGCAGGTGCCACAGCCCTCTTTACTCATCATTTTAAACGTTCCTTGTTGATTATACATCATCATAAAGCGATGATAAACATTACTTACACCAATACTGCGGTGAGAAATATCTTTAAAACTTAAAACTTCCTCAAGCCGTTTTTTACTCATGCCAACTCCTGTATCTGTAATTCTAAGCGTAATTATTTCTTTTTCATCAATATAACGACTAGTAACTTTTATACGTAATTTACCACCTTGTACTTTATGCTCAATGCCATGAATAATGGCATTTTCTATAATGGGCTGTAACATAAAAATAGGGACACTGACCATTTGACTTCTTTCATCCACTATGATTTCATAGGTTAGGCGTTCTTTAAATCTAGACTTCTGCAAGTAAATATACTCTTTAGCCATCCATAATTCTTCTTTTAGTGGAATGACTGAAGCTTGATTTCTAAGCTTGTACCGAAAAAGCTGTGATAAAGCTTGTATCAGCTTTAATGTCTCTTCTGCTTCTTCAAACATAGCTGTTCTTGATATGGTATTTAAGGTATTAAAAAGAAAATGGGGATTGATCTGAGACTGCAGGGCTTCAAACTGAGAGGCCTTAAGAAGTTGTTCCATTCGTATGACTTCTAACTCTTCTTCATGAAGTCGCTTTTCGATAATCACTTTTTCTTTTAAATCACTAACATAACTCTGAATACTTAAACTCATAGTGTTGAAAGAATCAGCTAGTATCCCTACTTCATCTTTTGATGCAATCGTTACTTCTTCAACCTCTAAGTCTCCAGAAGAAATACGCAAGGATGTATCTGCTAATTTTTTGATCGGATTAATAAATGAATTAACAAATAAGAAACCAATAAACATGGCAAAAGCCGAACTAAATGCAATGAGAATAATTGAGATCTGCCTCATGATTCTTGCTTCTTCTGCTAACTTTTTATAAAGCTCATTACCTTCTCCTAAACTAATATAAAATAAATCCTCAATATACCTGCTAGTATAGAGACTAATGCGCTCACCTTCATAGTATGCATTAAAATATGTCGAAATATTTTGCTCCCGTTCCAGTATAGTTTGATCCCACTTTTCATACATAACCTCTAAGGCGTTTTTTATGGCATTGATTCTAAAATACGCATCTAGCGAAGTGAGTTTTGTTTCGAGTTCTGCAACAAGTGTTAGAATCTCAGCTTTTTTGCTTAGATAGCTTGCTTTATCTTCTTCTTTTTTTTCTCGTAAGTACTTTGTAGCAAAATGCTTATTCTCTTCTGTAAACACCATAAGACGGTTAATGCTGTAATAATTAGTCATAGTACCATTAAACTGATCAATAATTGTATAGTTATTATTATTTAAATACAAGTTAAAAAAACTAATTATTGCAATGACAATAAAAAAGTAAGATAAAAGTTTAGTTTTTATTGATAAACGAAGCCAGAAGTCTTTAAAGCTTGGCATTATAGATATTCCTTTCAAGGTAATAATTATATTTTAAGAAATCAAGTTAAATCACATGCATTAATTATATATTTAACTGAGATAAGTGTCAAAACATAAAGAGGGCAGATCCCTTAAGAGCAGCCAGTAACACTAGAGTCCATGGTGAATATCAAGTGTTTCTTATATGTTAAAAAGTATATAAAAAAGAGCCATGGGATTAATTATCTCATGACTTTTTGTGTAAGCGGGTGGTGAGAATCGAACTCATATATTCAACTTAGAAAGCTGACGTTCTAGCATTGAACTTTTAGCCCAAATATAAAAAAACTCCGCATTTTTGCAGAGGTTGTTTTTTATGTAATTTGGCAGCCACCTACTCTCCCGGTCCGTCTCCAGACAAGTACCATCGGCCGACTAGGTCTTAACCTACGTGTTCGGCATGGGAACGGGTGTGTCCCCTAGTCGCATCGCCACCAAAAATAGTGAGAATAAATATCCTCCAGATTTAGACTTCGTCTTGCTGCAAATCTAAATAGCTTTCTTTAAACGAACGGTCGAAACTCACTTCGTTCAAACAGTCTCCCTAAGTGCCTTTTAAATAAACCTATAAGATTTGCTACGCAATACTGCGTGATAAATCTTCCGGATACTTATTCTCTCCCAGCCTCAAAGATTAATCTGTTCGGCATTAAGCTATTTTTAACGTTAATTCATGAAGTTTTTTGGAGTGTCTATGAATAGACTTTGTTGCACTCTCAAAAACAAATACTACGATGTATTAACGTTGTTTTTTAGGTCAAACCCTCGAACCGTTAGTATTGGTCACCTGCATGCATTACTGCACTTACAGCTCCAACCGATCAACCTCATAGTCTCTAAGAGGTCTTACTCCTATGAAACGTAGTTTCTATAGGATGGTAAGTCTTATCTTGAGGTCTGCTTCACACTTAGATGCCTTCAGCGTTTATCAGATCCAGACTTGGCTACTCTGCTATGCCTTTGGTAAGACAACAGATGCACCAGAGATCCGTTCATCCCAGTCCTCTCGTACTAAGGACAACTCCTCTCAAACTTCCTGCTCCCACAACGGATAGGGACCAAACTGTCTCACGACGTTCTGAACCCTACTCGCGTACCGCTTTAATGCGCGAACAGCCCAATCCTTGGAACCTGCTTCAGCTCCAAGATGCGATGAGCCGACATCGAGATGCCAAACCTCCCCGTCGGTGTCACAGTCAAGCAACTGATGCTAGAATATAAATAGGAGAAGTTAAAGTGAGTTTTTTCATGTTTGATGTTATAATAAAAAAACAGAAACTCTAAAAGCCAAAGGCCATGTAATTACTGAAAAAACTGTGGGTAATTATACGCGAGTGGCTTAATCGTTTTGTGATTAAGCATCTTAAACTTGCCCATGTGTTGATATTTGAATACATTGATACATTTTATAATACTACTAGACTTCATAGTTTTTGCAATATGATGTCTCCACATGATTTTGAGGCAGAATCCGCAATATAATTTATTCATGAAAAAATCACGTTTAGGTCGTCCTTTTTCTTGACAGAAAACCATATCTCCTCCATGCATTCTGCAACACTGCATACTAGTACTCGATATTTCGTACAGCTTCAATTACATCCATATATTTTGGGCCATATTTCTTATATACAATTTCCACTGCATGACTCCAGTCTTCTGGATCTTCCAGCTCCGTGATCATCACCCCAGCATCTTCTAACTTTTTATAAGCCTCTTTATCCGCCTTCTCAATCTCACGCTTGTTAAATTCTTCTGTAATCCTTATTGCTTCACGTATAATTTCCTTATCTTCTTCTGAGAATCTTTTCCAAGTAATCTCACTCATCAAAATAACACTTGGTGCGTAGGAATGACCATCTTTTACATAATAGGGTGCAACCTTATAAAACCGATTTGAATAGTAACTAATAATCGGGTTTTCACCGCCATTTACACTCCCAGATTCCAGTGAAGTATACAATTCTGCATAGGCCGTTGGGACAGGAATCGCACCAAGTGCACGCACTGTATCCTCCAACATCTCTGATGGCATTACCCGTATTCTAAGATCTTTCATGTCCGCGAGGTTTTTTATTGGTTTTTCAGTTACAAAAAAGTTCCTCGGTCCCTCATCCAGATAACATAACCCTACCATTTGACTGCCAGCTTCTTGAACGCTGCCTAACAGACGATTACCCAGTTCGCTGTTACATACCGCCCAAAAATGATCCCTGTTTCTAAAAATATACGGCAATGCCAGTGCTGAAATCTCAAGATCGCCTGCTTCGGAAATCGATGCGATATTTCCTCGGTATAAATCCAGTGCACCCATCTTCAAAGCTTGGTAATATTGGGTTTCCTCGCCTAGTTGTCCAGATGAATACACTTCAACTTCAATATGTCCTTGACTAAGTTCTTTTACCCTATCTGCGAAATAATGGGCAGTATTAGTGATAATGTGACCTTCAGGGTTTACCTCCCCATATCGCAAGATTACCTTTACTTCGCTCAACTCTGAAGCATTCTGTTTTGTGGTACAACCTCCCATTACGCCCAATAAGACTATCCCTATTCCAAAAGCAACTGTAATTCTAATCCTTTTCCTCATATATCTTATCCAACCCATTTTTCCCTTTCACACAATAAGACTGTCCTGTTTTTCAACAGAACAGCCTAAACCATTTATTTTTTTATGTTGCCACACCATAAACAAGATTTGGAAGCCACAATATAGCTTGTGGAAAAAATATCATAAATACTACCACCATAATTACTGCAAGATAAAACGGCCATCCATATCTTACTGTTTCTTCAATTGGACAATCCATAATGTCTGACACCGTGTATAATGCAGTTCCTACTGGTGGTGTCATCACCCCAAAGGTTACACATGTCATCATAATCATACCGAATACAACCGGGTCTACTCCAACGCTCTGCATAACAGGAAGTAAAATAGGTGTTAAAATCAGTGCAATAACAGTCGTTTCCATAAACATCCCACAGAATAGAAGAAATAAGATAACCATAATCAACAAAATAGTTGAATTCCCTGTAATTCCCACCATAAATGTTGCAATACTGGTAGTTAGATCGTCAAATACTACTCCGTATCCAAAGATTCCAGAAAAAGCAAGAATAATAGTAATGACCGTTATGTCTTTTACACTGTCCTGCAATGTTTTGATAAAGCCCTTCCATGAGAGTTCTTTATAAATAAACATACCTACAATTAATGCATATACACAGGCGAATGCGCCTGATTCTGACGGACTCATAATACCAAAACGAATCAATATAATTAGCATGATTGGGAAAATTAAAGCCCAGATACTATCTAATGCTGCTTTTCCAATCTCACCCATACTTGCCGGTCTGTCGTGTTCTGGCTTATATCCATAAAGCTTCGCACTCCATGATGTAGCAATCATCAAGAAAATACACATCAATACACCTGGCACCCAACCAGCCATAAATAATCGGCCAATTGAAACTTCTCCGACTGTACCATAAATAATCAGCCCCATACTTGGTGGAATTGTTGCAACAATCAGGCCAGAAAGACCATTAATTGCTGCAGACCAGCCTTTTTTATATCCCAAGCGGTTCATTTCTGGTCCAAGAATACGACATTCCATTGCTGCATCTGCTACTGCTGATCCCGAAACACCACCCATCAAAGTTGAAAGGAGACATGAAACTTGACCAATATTTCCATACATATGTCCCGTACAAATATTTGCAAGTTTCATCAATTTCTTTGTAATCCCTGTACTATTCATCAGATTTCCTGCAAGAATAAATAGAGGAATTGCAAGCATAGTAAAACTCTGGGTTGTTGAAATTGATTTTTGCACTAGAACAGCCATTGGTAAGTCACGAATTAGGAAAAATGATAATCCTGAAATACCAATTGAAAATGCTACCGGCATTCCAAGTATCAAAAGAATCAGAAAGATTAATATTGCATATCCCACTAGTTTCCCCGCCTTCCTAAATCATCTGCTTTTGTTTTTATTACTTCTACTAATTTTGTAACTGTAGATATGATCATGCACAGTGCACCTACTGGAACAGCTGCTGTAACCCATGCATAGCTAATATGTAACGTATTGATCTGTCTCTGATAACCTGTCTGAACCATAACAACACCATATACTACCAGTACCATTAAAAAGCCAATGATAATCAGTTTAAAAAGAATATCCAAGATCTTGCGGACCTTTGGCGGAAACTTACGAAGCAGAACATCAATTCCAATAAAACCTGTTGTTCTGATTGCAAGATCACTTCCCATAAACACCATCCAGGCAAATGCTACCAACGCTGCATCCTGTGCCCAGTTTAATGGATACTTGAATGTTCGAAACATCGCTGCTGCAAAAACAAGCACCATGATACCTGCAAGCAATACACTTGCCATCACTTTTTCTAGTTTGCAAAATTTTTCATAGACTGCTTTCATTTCTTGCCTCCAGATCTACTGTTAATTAAGTCCTGCTTCTTTATAAATTTCACCACGAAGTTCCTTCCAGCCCATCTTATCATATGCAGATTCAGCGGCTTCTTTAAATGCCTCTTTATCAACTTCTACGATTGTCATCCCATTATCCACAAGAGTTTTTTCAAGGTCTTCTTGTGCTGCAACAATATCCTGCGCATTATCATATGCACACTCATAGAAACCATCTAAAACAACTTGCTTATATTCTTCTGGAATCCCTTGAAACCACTTTTCTCCAGCAATCAAACAGTTAAATAAATTAATATGTTCTGTTTTATTTACATATTTACATACTTCATAAATATGAGAAGATACTGCTGAAGTATTTTGTACTTCACAACCATCAATTGCCTTTGTCTGAATACTGTTATAAACCTCTGACCAGCCAACATTGTATGGCGTTGCTCCCATTGCTGTGATTGAAGCGTTATATGGGTCAGCCCCTGGCGTACGGATTACCAGTCCCTTTAAATCCTCTGGTTTCATAGCTTCCTTTTGAGTCATAAATGATCTTGCACCATCATAATAGTTAAAGCATAATACACGAATTCCCTGATCCTTCAGTTCTTCTGACCAGCCTTTAAATGTATCTGTGTTGATTACTTTCAGACCATCATCATAATTGTCAACAAAGTATGCCATGTTAAAAATACCAATATCTTTCACATAGCTTGACATACGGCCTGCATCTGTAAGAACTGCAACACCAACACCTGATAAGGCCTGATCAATCATATCTTCCTCTGCACCTAGCTGGCCAGATGGATATATTGTAACCTTTACTATGCCGTTTGTATCCTCTGCAATTTTATCTGCTGCAGCCTTTAACCCTTGATAAATCATAGATGTATCAGGTTGAGTAGTGGAGACTTTTAGTTCATAAGTTTCTCCTGATGCTTTCACTGCTTCTGTCTTTCCAGCCCCTTCTGATGCTGATGTACCAGCATTTCCTGACGGAGAGCAACCGGCCAATCCCATTCCCATTACTGTCGCCATTACGACTGCTACTACTGCTGCTAACTTTTTCTTTTTCATTACTTCATCCTCCTAAAACATTATTTTGATGAAGTAATTATAAATTTTTTGTGAAGATTGGTAAAGGTAATATGAAATCCACACAAGGAAATATTGGTTCAGGACTATTCCATCTCTACATTTGAATCCATAGCCTGAATTGTATAATACTCTTTTGGTGACATTTTTTCTTTCTTTTTAAAGCATTTCCCAAAATAATTAGAATCAGAAAACCCTACTTTGTAAGCAATATCCGTTATGGTACTATTCCCTAGACGTATAAGCCCTTTTGCCTTTGTTAAGCGATAATCGGTTAGGTATTCTGTAAATGAAATTCCTTCAACATTCTTAAAGCATTTGCTAAGATATCCTGTGCTGATTCCTAACGCTTCGGACACACTCTGAAGACTTACCGGCTCATTATAATGATTTTCAATATAACTTTTAGCATCCCGAACCACAAAAGTATTATTATTAATCCGCATACTTTTCTTGCTTTTTATGATAAGTTGAACACACTCTTCTAAAAACTGGTACAACTTTGACTCTTCACTTGATGCATGTGAAAAAAGCCGAAACAAATGAATGGCATCCGCAGTATGTAATCTACTTTCAGGAAGTTTATTAATCTTTCTAATAATTGTCATAAGACTTCTTCTCAATGTACTCTTTCTGAATGTTTCATTAGCCCCACCCTCTACTCCAAGAAGTTCCCATATTTGCCGCATCCAAAACAAACTTTGTTCCATATTGCCATTTGCCAGATAAAAATACACCTTATCTTCTAAATCACATAATTGCCATGATTTTCCGATATCCATCTCAAGATTCTCTTTTATTTCTGGACTTGAATATTCCGAAACATATCTCACTGCCTCCTGGTAGGCCTTTGGCAGCTCATTATAATCCTGATAAATGCCACTTGTTCCGCAAAAGACTGTTTCCTTGTCTAGTTCCTTAATATAGTTTCTAGCTTTTCGAATACATCCATTTAGAGCTGCATATGCACTGTCTTCTTCGGCGAAGACATACACAACCAGATGTCTAAATAAATAGCTCATAATTACATGTGTATGTTTAATACAGAAGATCCCTTTTAGAATCTCATAGCCAATGGGTCCCATTCTAGAAATGCCATTGTTTAAAAAAACGATACTCTTAAAACTACAGTCCTGAACTCCCCACATAGCCAGTTCTTTTTGAAGCATAGGATTCTTTTTTCTTCCAAAAGCTGCATCCCATACAATATCCTTATCGATATCTTCATGAAAATTAAATTCACCCTCGGATTCTTGTTTATCCAAATTATTTTTAAACTTTGTACCAAGCTCAGCAATTACCTTATCTAGTGTTTCCGCCAATTCATTGTCTAAATACGGCTTAACCAAAAAATCCTTTACTCCTATTTTCAGTGCCTGCTTTGCATATGAGAACTCGCCATATGCTGAAACAATAACCAGCTGCAATTCTGGATATTTTCGTACTAACTGTGCCGCTGCTTCCAATCCATCAATCCTTGGCATTCGTATATCCATTAAAATGATATCTGGCCGATACTCTTCCGCTTTTTCTAATACTTCCGCCCCATCCTTTGCCATGTATACAATATCAAGGATGCCAGCATATCGCTCGCTTATTGACCTATGTAGGTAATCTCTCTCATATTGCTCATCATCTGCAATCATCAATTTAATCATCTATCTTCTCTGCCTCCTCTACCTCCTTGTACAAGAACAAAGTAATTTTTGTGCCTCTGCCATTACTTTCAATCTCCATAACATCGTCTTTATGATACATCAATCGCAAACGTTCCATAACATTGTACATCCCTATATTCTTCGTCTGAATATGATTTTTCAAATTATCAACCACACGATCTGACAAACCACATCCATTATCTTCTACAATCACTTGTATACATTTAGCCTTTTCTACAATTGAAATCTTTACTTTTCCATCTGCTACTATATTTTTTAACCCATGCTGAATTGCGTTTTCTATCAAAGGTTGAATGATCAATGGCGGTACCATGATTTCCTCATCCATATACGACTTTCTTATATCCAATTGAAAATCAATTCGACCTTTTCCATGAATCTTTTGAATATAGAGATAGGATTCTAGCAATTCAATTTCTTCATCGATGGCAATTGATGTGGATTGTATCTCGATACTCGTACGCAAAATACGAGAAATAGACTTAATCAACACAATGGATGTTTCTTTTTCATCTAACTGAATACTGCGAATCACCAAACTTAATGTATTAAACAAAAAATGTGGATTAATTTGCATCTGTAATTCCTTCATCTTTGACTCCGCCAGACGCCTCTTCTGCATCTCATTTTCCAATACCTGCTCTGATAGACGTTCCTTGATCTTGAAGTTTTTATTAATCTCCTGTATCATCTCTCGAATCGTGTGTTTCATCTCATTAAATGTACGAATAACAAAATTCATTTCAATATATGGTGTATATGCAATATCTTCTATATCCAAATTCTGAGTTTTAATCTCCTGTGCTGCCTCAGTCAGCTTTTCAATTCCTTCTACCATATTGCGATATATGGAGGTATTAATAAAAAAGCTGAAAAAGGCTATCACCAGCAGTGAAACATTTACAAAAATAGTCATCGTTCTAAGCCGTTTTGAATACTCCGAAAAAAAACCGGATATATATTCAAGGTAATAAGAATTCAACAAATTCATATTACGCTCAATCAATAAATCCAGATTTTCAATATAGCTGACATCTCCCTTGTACACCGTACTTTTCGGCTCCATATAGGGTTGAATTTTCTCCATCCTATGCTCGAGCATCTGATATACAATACGGTACATCATGATGCACGACCGATCCTTATTCATCTCATTTCGCAAATTAGATAAAATGAAAAAGATGTGATCATTGGCCTGATAGTAATCATCTTTTACATCTTTTTCATGCTGTTTCATATATAATTGAAAATATGATTTAGAATCATTATAAGATACCGCCATCTCATTAATTGATTTGTGCTTATCTAAAAGATCAGTATAATTCTTAATAAAATTTCCAGTAACATAAATATTAAATGAAATAAATAGAAATAGGCAAAGACCAAACAATATATAATTTCTTCGTATTTCTGTAGTGATTTTCCTTGTTTTTCCCTTCATTAGTCTATTTCCCTTGATCAAATCCAATACTAAACCAGATATATCGTTCATTCTAGTTCCAACCTTTCTAGACATCAGACTGACATCCAACCGTCGCCTGCTTTTTATTTCTTACAATTGGAGTAAACAATGCGTACTTGTAAGAAATATCATCAGCAAATACTTCGCCCTCTAGCTACAATTCCTCCTTCAAGCAATACCTTACTACAAACACAATCTGCAGAACCTTGTACTAATTTACATAAAATCTACTGATAGATAAGTGTAATTTCTTTTTACTATAACATTCTTCTGGCAGACTTGTCCATTTACTATGGCACCCAAATATCATGACACAGCTAAAAACTGATCACAAACCTGGGTTTTATTTGGTGAAAATAGAAAACTATAACCTTTTATAGAAGTAGCTGAAACTATAATGGATTGGCAAATAAGCAGAAATAAAAAAGGTAGATACCTTAAATTCTTAAGATATCTACCTATATAATTAGAAAAGGGTGATGGGAATTGAACCCACGTGGCCAGCTTGGAAGGCTGGTGTTCTGCCATTAAACTTTTGCCCCACAATATAAAAAACTCCGCATTTTTGCAGAGATTGATTTTTATGTAATTTGGCAGCCACCTACTCTCCCGGCTCGTCTCCAAGCAAGTACCATCGGCCGACTAGGTCTTAACCTACGTGTTCGGTATGGGAACGGGTGTGTCCCCTAGTCGCATCGCCACCAAAAATATTAGATTGTAAGAATATAAAATTTGC